>JBOGOY010000083.1:0-9551 GCA_050748185.1 Pyrinomonadaceae bacterium | reverse complement strand
GATCACAACCGAGACGATCAACGTCGTCGCCAACGCCGGCGTTGAAGTGAACACGCAGAATCAAGAACTCTCGAACGTAGTTTCCGGCACGCAGATCCGCGAGCTGCCGACCGTCACGCGCAACCCCTACAACCTCGTGCAGCTTTCCGGCAACGCCGTCTCTGACGATCCCTCCACGTCATCGAACGACACCGCCGGCACGTCCACCTACCGCGGCGCTGGCGTCTCGCTGAACGGTCAGCGCGCGGCTTCGACCAACATCCTGCTCGATGGCGCGGATAACAACAACTCTTACACCGCGACCATCGGCCAGAGCACGCCGCTCGACTCGGTGCAGGAGTTCCGCGTCATTTCGAGTAACTTCTCGGCGGAGTACGGGCGCGCCTCGGGCGGCATCGTCAACGTCGCGACGCGCGCCGGCAGCAACGACTTCAACGGCACGCTCTACGCCTTCAACCGCCTCTCGAAGCTCGCCTCAAACGGCTTCAACAACAACGCCGTCGGCGTCGAGCGCGGCGTCTTCACGCGCAACCAGTTTGGCTATTCGGTGGGCGGCCCCATCGTCAAGAACAAGTTGTTCTTCTTCAGCAGCACGGAATGGACGCGCGTGCGCAGCACCGGCGAGTTGACCGCGTTCGTGCCGACGCCGCAGTTGCTCGGCCTGTCCGCGGCGAACACCCGCGACTTTTTCAGCGCCTATTCGGTTAACGGAAGGCTGACCGGGAGAATTGCCACGTCGGGCGATCCTAACGATATTAACGACACGCGCCTGAAAAGCGCGTTGGTCCCGATCAACACGCCCATCTTTCAGGAAGTAGCTTTCGTCACGCCGACGGATCTCGGCGGCGGGTTCCCACAAAACGATCTCTCCACGGTCATGCGCTTTGACTGGAACCTGAGCGACCGCACGCAGATTTACGGCCGCTATGCCATTCAGGACCAAGAACTGTTTGCCGGGACGGTCGGCTTCAGCCCATACGAAGGCTTCAACACCGGGCAGACGCAGTTCAACCAGAACGCGCTCATCTCTCTGACGCGCACGTTCTCGCAGAACCTCGTCTCAACGTCGAAGCTCGCCTTCAACCGGCTCAACCTGCAGCAGCCGTTGGGGGAACAGTCGGCCGGCCCGACGCTCTACGTGTTCGAGAACGTGGCCGCGCAGATCCCCGGCACCGGCGTCAACATCGCGTTCCCCGGTTACCTGCCGTTCACCCCCGGCTCGGCCATCCCGGCCGGCGGCCCGATCAACCAGTTGCAGCTCTATCAGGACTTCAACTATCAGGCGGGCAACCACCAGTTCCGGTTTGGCGGCAATTTCATCAACATCCAGCAGAACCGCACTTTCGGGGCCTACCAGAACTCGGTGCTGACGCTCGGCAACAACCTGAACGGGGCTTTCTCCAACCTCGTGTCCGGGCAACTCCTGAAGTTTCAGGGCGCGGTCGATCCGCAGGGGCGCTTCCCCGGCCAGTCGGTGACGACGCCGCTCTCACCGCCGAACTTCAGCCGCAGCAACGTCTATAACGAGTGGGCGGCTTACTTCAACGATGCGTGGCGCGTGCGGCCCTCCGTCACGCTCAACCTCGGTTTGCGCTACGAGTATTTCGGCGTGCAGCACAACAAGAACCCGCGCCTCGACTCGAACTTCTATTTCGGTGAGGGCGCGACCATTCAGGAGCAGGTCCGCAACGGCCGCGTGATGATCGCCGAAGACAGCCCGGTCGGCGGCCTCTGGGCGCCTGACAAGAATAACTTCGCCCCGCGCGTCGGCGTCGCGTGGGACGTCACCGGCGACGGCAAGACCTCTCTGCGCGGCGGCTACGGCGTCGCCTACGAGCGCAACTTCGGCAACGTCACCTTCAACGTGATTCAGAATCCGCCGAACTACGCGGTGGCGTCGATCACGGCGGGCGTGGAAGTGCCGGCCATCCCGATCTCGCGCAACAACGCCGGCCCGCTGGCCGGCAGCGGCGCGACGATTCTCTTGCCCCCCACCAGCCTGCGCAACGTGCGGCAAGACATCCGTAACTCCTACGCGCACTTCTACAGCGCCGCGTTTGAAAGGGAACTGGGGCGCGGCACGGTCGCCTCCGTGGAATACTCCGGCTCGGCCGGCCGCGATCTCTACTCGCTGGAGAACTACAACCGCGCCGGCGCCGGCCCGGTCTTCCTCGGCAGTAATGCCACCACGCCGACGGGCGGCACGTCACCTCGTCTGAACGGCCAGTACAGCAACCTCAACACACGCGCCAACGGCGGCTATTCGAACTACAACGCCCTCATCCTCGGGATCGAGAGCAACAGTTTCCGCAACACGGGCCTGCAACTCACGGCGCGCTACACGCTGTCGTCGGCGAAGGACAACCTCAGCTCGACCTTCAGCGACTCGAACGGGAATTTCAATCTCGGGCTGCTCGATCCGTTCGATCCTGATCTCGACTACGGCTCCGCGGACTACGACGCGCGCCACCGGTTCGTCAGCAGCTTCACCTACGAAGTCCCGTACTTCAGGAACGCCGAGAGCAGTCTCGTCCGTCACCTGCTCGGCGGGTTCTCACTGACGGGCATCTTCAACGTGCGGACGGGCAACCCGTTCACACTCGTCGACTGCGTCAGCGGCGCGGGCGGCCTCTGCCACCGGTACATTCCGGGCGGCTCGGTGAACTTCAGCGGCTCGGGGAACCCGCGCGATGTTGGGGCCAACGCCTTCGCCTACCTCGAACTGCCCCCGGGCCTAATCTACACTAACCCGCTCGCGAACAACGGCACGCTGCCGCCGTTCCCGGCGGAGATGACGAGGCGCAACGCCTTCCGCGGCCCCGGCTACTGGAACTTCGACGGCGGCCTCTACAAGCGGATCAGGTTCTCAGAGAGATACAGCTTGCAGCTTCGTCTCGAAGCCTTCAACGTCTTCAACCACGCGAACCTGTTCGTCGCCCCCGGCGGCGCCCTCGACGTCAGCCAGTTCTACGAGTATGACGTTGACGGCAACTACGTCCGGAGTCTGCCCGGCTACGCCACGGCGCAGCGCGGCGTCTTCCCGAGCGGCAATTTGGAGCGGCGCAACGTGCAACTCGCCGCGAAGTTCATTTTCTAACTTTCAATTTTTTGAAAGTGCTTGACCGGGGAGCCTTCGGGCTCCCCGACTTTTTATTTTGCCTGATAACCTTTGTGACCGGCGTCCACATCCTCTCGCGTCACTTGCGACCTCGCGTAAGGAGTAAAACAATGGGCTTCTACTCTCGGACTCCCTTTGTTCAGACACTGAAATCCGTGCTCCTGTTTGTGGGCGGACTGTTTCTCGCGACGCTCTGCGCCGTTACGTCTGCCGCACAGACCGATGGCGGGCTCGATTCCAACCCCGACGACCCGGGTACCGGCGGGCGCAACAGGATTCACGGCCGGCTGTATCTGCCTTCGGGCCGCAAGTTTGACCGGCGGCTCCGCGTGCGTCTGAGCAGCGTGCGGGGTGGCGAGACTTCGACGATGACCGACGACAACGGCTCGTTTACTTTCCGCCGGCTCGCCGGGGGGACGTATCACCTGACGGTCGAGGCGGGTAAAGAGTTCGAGCCGGCGGTCGAGACCGTGGACCTCATCGAGTCGCCGTTCAGGTCACAGACAAGCCAGCAGGGGCAGGTCATCACCGTCCAGATTCAATTACAACTGAAGCGCGCCGAAACGAACCGGCCGGCGGTCGTCAGCGCGGCGATGCTCGGCGTCCCCGTGCCCGCGCGCGAGTTGTACGAAAAGGCGCTCGGGGCGGCGCAGGGCGGCGATCACAAAAAAGCCGTCGAACATTTACAGAGCGCCCTCGCCCTGCATCCTGAATTTCCGCTCGCGCTCAACGAACTCGGCGTGCAGCACCAGTTGCTCGGCCAACTCGACAAGGCCGCCGCGGCGTTTCGGGACGCGACGAAACTCGCGCCGGACGTATTTGTGCTGCGCTTCAACTACGGGGTCGTGCTGGTCCGGCTGAAGAAGTTTGTCGAAGGCGAGGCGGAGTTGAGGAAGGCGTCGGAAAAGGATGACAAATCGGCCGCGGCGCGTCTCTACCTCGGCCGCGCGCTGATCGGTCTCGGGCGCGACCGAGAGGCCGAGCAGGAATTGCAGACGGCCATTAAACTCGGCGGGGACCAGTTGAGCGTCGCGCACAGGTATCTCGGCGCGATCTACAACGAGCGCGGCGATCGTGACCGCGCCGTCGCCGCGCTGGAAACCTACCTTCGCCTCGAACCCGCCGCGAAAGACGCCGCCCAGATTCGGCAGATCATCGAAGACCTGCGCGCGCGCGGCGCGAAAAAGTAAGGGCCGCCCGCCGTGCCCGTTGTGAATTGATTCCGCCTTGAGCGTCAGAGGGACCAAGCCGCAGGTCGCCGGGAGCGCAGGCATCCCTGCCTGCCAAGCTCGCGTGAGCGAGCTAACCGACTTTCGCAATCATTCAAAGTTGAGCGACCACGTTTGATCTGTTCGCGCTCTTCGCGCTCCCGGCATAAGGTCGGCGCTTGTGACATACGAGTTTTGGTAGCGAAGGTGTCGTTAGCCTTGAGAGCGTCGCCGCGGGAGTGCTCTTCACGGATTCGTTTTCAACTTCTCGACCAGCGCCTTGTATTCATCCTGCGCGCGGAGTGGATCAAATGCCTTCTCGCCGGCCAGCGCGGCCGCATCCTTAAACCCTCTCTCGATGGCCGCTCTGAGCGCCGCAAGAGCCTTCTTCCGCTCGGCTTTGAGCGCGTAGGCGCGCGCCAGTTCATAGTGGATCTGTGGGCTGTCGGGCGCGAACTCGGCGGCGATTTCGAGCGTCGTCGCCATCAGCGCGGCATCCTGTGGGCGCTGGCGCAGATTCAGCGCGCCCTCGTAATACTGCGCGAACACTTGGTTGAGGACGCGCCGCGCCACACGCCGCCCGCCCGAATCCGTTGCCTCGCGCGCCTTCTTTCTCAACTCTTCGAGCGCGTGCTTGAATTCCGAGACGGCCAGCATTCGTCTGTCCGCATCGTTGCGCTGCTCGATTAGCTGGACCAATTCGGCCGCCTTGCGCCCTTGCCGCCTCATCTCTTCCTGCTCGGCGCTGACCGCCGCTCTGAGGGCCTTCGCCTCCTTCGATTGTGCGAGCTTCGCCTCGAACTCGGTCACGTCGCGCAAGGCCCTAAAGTCTGAGACGAGTGCGGCAGCGGCCCGGTAAGCTTCGAGAATTTTATTCGCGGCTTCGTGTTCGCGTCCCTCCGCGGCACGCTTCTGCCAGATTGTCTCGACGAGGGCGTCGTCCTTCTTTCGCCGCCCTGACTTGATCGCCTGAAGCTCCATCCACTCGATTGCCTCGGCGCAGACCTCTTTCGGGGCCCACTGGTGGCCGCCATCGAACACAGAGAAGTGACGGGTTGCGCCGAGCCGGTCGAGTGTGCCGTCGAGCAGCTTCAACTCGGGGTAGTTGTAGTCGTCCACACCCGCCATGCCGTAGAAGGCGAACGGGATTGGTCCATCGGGTTTAATGTCGGGCGGGAAGCCGGCCCCGCAGGCGATGACGCCGGCAAGGCACCCCTGACAGATGAAGTTAACGCGCACGGCAAGACGCGCCCCGCCCGAGAAGCCGGTCGTGTAAACCCGTCGCGCATCCACGGCGAAGCGCCGCTGCGCGTCTTCCCACATGGCCGCGACGGCTGCGAACGAGTCTTTCAGCGGGCCGTTACGAGAATTGTTCGAGCCGACGACGATCCAGCCGTAACGCTCCGCCGCCTCGCTGAACAACCGCACGGGGACCGCGCCCCGCGCGACGGGGTCGAAGCAATACAGAATCGGCCACTGGCGCTCGGGCGTGTAGTTTGACGGTAGGTACAGCGCATAGCTCTGGCCCGCGTCAAAGAGCGTCGTGACCCGTTCGACGATGCGGCCGGTGGGGAGATTCTCGGCGCTGGCATGGGCGGACTTAGTGCGCGCTGTTGGGGCAGAAAAGGCTGAGGCCGCGCCGTCGCGCCGGGGGCGAGCATCCAGCGAAGGCGTGGCCGGTGCGGCCAACACGGCCGCAAGCAGGATGATGAATCTTTTCATCCGTCAATTAGCAACACATGGCAGAGTTGTCCGAAGCGGCATGGTGGGAAGGCGCGAGCATGTTAATCGTGGTCGTTACGAAACCGAACGAATTTGTGATGGATTGGCCGTGGCGCGGGACGAAACGGATTCGACGCAGCAAGCTCGGGCGTGGGTGATGATGGTGTAGCAAGCAAATATAAAGGCGGGTGTCACTGAGACGCCCGCCACCTGTTGAAACTATTGATGAGCCGTGCAGGACTCGAACCTGCGACCCGCTGGTTAAAAGCCAGCTGCTCTACCATCTGAGCTAACGGCCCGTGTGAACAATGCTATCTCGTAGGCTGCAACGATCACCATATGCTTGCCTCGCATTGTACATATGGTCCGCAGGACGGGCAAGCGCGCTTTTCTTGGGTATCTGACCTTCCGGTTCCGACAGGGTATTGCAAGGTCAAGTTCTGACTTTTACGATTGATAGCGGAAGGCGCTGGCCGCACTCTACATGCAAACTCACGCCTTTCAGTTTGGCGTTACACAGGTTGACTTAACTCGCAAGAGCTTCAATCTCCGCTAAGAATTCACTAACGCCTGCAACTCTGTATTGAACAGCATCGAGCAAATCAGAAAGAGCGCCGACCTTCGGGAATTTCCACAACGATTCGCTCTCATCATTGATGAATTCCAGCACCTGAACGGTTCTCCACTTACCGAAGAGTCGAGCTTGCGTTTCTGATGACAGAACCTCACTCTGAAATGCTTCTACCTGTTTTGTATAGAGTCTCAACCTTTTACCATTGAATTCAGTGATGAAGACGGCTGACACTATGTTTTCGTCCGCTGGCATCTCCGGCGGAAGTGCGCTCCGCTATTCGAGCTTACCTTGCTGCGTAAGCTCAATCATATGCGTCACGGCATCTAGCCAGCGACCTTTCTCTTTCTTTTCTTCTGACATGGTTCTACTCCAAATTAAGGTCTTCGCGCCCCAACCCCCTATACCCTTGCGCGCTACGAGGGCTGAGTTGCACCACCTTTTGGTACGCCTCAAGTGCTTCCGCGTGCCGGAGCAGTCTCAGGTACGCTTGGCCGAGCAAGTCATAGCCGTCGGTGTAGTCTGGCTTGAGGGCGGTCAGCCGCCCGAATGCCTCGGCCGCCTCTGAGTAATTGTTCAGAAGCATGTGAACTTGGCCCAGCGCTTGGTAAGCTTCCGCGAACTCCGGTCTGATTTTTACCGCCTGCCTAAAAGACTCCGCTGCCTGCTCGAGCCGGCCCGCGTTGTAATGCTCGTACCCGCGCTTGTAATGAACTGTAGCCTCTGTAGGGTCCTGCAGACCACGGGCCACAGCCGGCCCTGCCGCCAAGAACACAAAGGCTGTTAAGATTGATAAAGTTGTCTGCCTGAAGACCATGTAAGTGAGCATATTCGTCCCCCTGTAAGCTGTCTAACGCCCGGCATCACCCGCCGCGCACACAACGTAATTACGGCCAAGCTAACGATGAGAAGCCCGCTGATTCGCGGTCGGGTGCATGCCGTTGTTAGGCGCGGCCTAGGCTAATGACCCCGCATGCTTATTCCAGCAACTTCCATCGTGGAAGGGCCAAATCCTTTTGCTTCTCTGTTAATAATGCTCGACCCTCATACCATTTATCTTCTGCACGTTCCTTAGCTGGATGATCGGCAGGTAGGAGATCAATTAAAACACGGAAATGTGGGTAAACAGCTAAACGAAATTCACGGAGAGGCTCCATTACCCAATCTGCAAATCTAATATGGTATTCAGACTCAAACTCACCCAAATTACCTTCCTCCATTTCCTTATTTCGACTATACAAGAGTTTTCCGTGCTCAACGGATGCGCTCCGAATTTGCTCCAAAATTCTGAGAATGCCTCTCTGGGGCGGTGGCAGCTTACCGCGCAACTCTCGTATCTTGGAATCTAAATATTCAGAAACTTTCATTAAGCTGGCGATGCAATCTTCCGGGTCTTCTTTCCGAAGATCAAGGTGCACAACATATTTCTCAACAAACGCCTTATTGAGAACTTCAGCAACGTGCTCATGAACATCGAAAAGTGCTAAAAACTCCTCACGGGAGAATTTTGCTTCACCAAAGAACCACTTGAGGACAACCTCACGCACGCGAAAGCGTGAAGAGAGTTCTTCCTTTTTTTCTTCTGTAGTGCTGAACATAAAGCCTCCGTTCTCAACGTGAGCGCCTAACGCCCCGCTTCACCTGCCGCCCGCGCGCAGCATCCAAGCTGACCGGAGAAGGCTACTTGAGAACCACGCTATCGGGCGGTCAGGTGCAAGCGGTTGTTGGGCGCGGCGTAATAACTAAAGGGCAGGTTGTCGCTACCCCGCCGCGCGAGAACCACTATCGTCTGGGTTCGAGGATTATCTCTCTGGCGAGCCTGTTGCTCATGACCTCCCGGATTTCGAGACGCTCCCGGTAGCCCTGCCTCTGCTTATCGTCGTTACCGGTGACGCGCTGGTACAGGGCGTCCTGTTTGGCCTCGTTGGCCTCCATCGTCGCCATGTCCTTGTACTCAGTCATCAGCATGATGTTCCAGTCGCTCGACCCGTGCGCTTCGGTCGTCAGGACTTTGTACGAGAGGATCAGCCCGTCCTTCTTCAGCTCTTCCTGCTCCCGCTTCCAGTCGGTGGCGATGTAGTTCAGGTAGGCCGAATCCATGCCCGGCTTCATCCTGATGAAACCGATGTCCCACACTGAGCCGTTCCGGTAGGGGCGGCTCACCTGGGCGAAGACGGAGACGCCAAGTAGAAGAAGCGAAACGACGAGCGTGCCAGTGAGTATGCGGTTGGTTTTCATGTCAATTCTCCTTTCAAGAGAGTAAAGGGGTTAGGGTAACTGCGAGGGCGCAGATTCTATCACCGAAACCCTAGATGGCAAGGATTTTCCGCCACAGGTAAGCGCCCAACGCCCGGCATCACCCGCCGCGACGAGATGTGATTACAACATAGTCTTGCGGATGAGAGCCGCGCTATTCGCGGTCGGGTGCATGCCGTTGTTAGATTGCGCCCTCCGACATCACACACCCTGCCGATCTCGCCGCTCCGCTTCACGAGAAGTTCTTGTTGGATTGGAGGACTACCGCTGCGACACTGACGACGTGCAGCGTTAGCAGAATAACCGCGACCCGTGCAAAACGCCCCTTCTCGTTCGCGTACCCTAAGCTCAGACCATAGCCCGGAAATTGGGCGACCGCAAGCAGGATGAAAGGGACATGAATGTAATCGAACACCACGGCAGAGAGCATCGTGTAAGGAAAGAGGAGCATGGCTGCAAAATAATCACCGTGCCCAGCCCCACCGGACGCGACACCAAGCAATAGAGCTAGAGGCGTCACGACGAGTGAACAAACAACCGGCACCCAAAACTTACGAGTCCTCATAACACGAAGCAATCTAACGCCCGGCATCACCCGCCGCGCTCTCAACGTGATTACGGCCAAGTCTTGCGGATGAGAGGCACGCTATTCGCGGTCGGGTGCATGCCGTTGTTA
>JBOGOY010000082.1:0-9600 GCA_050748185.1 Pyrinomonadaceae bacterium | reverse complement strand
TGCTCACATAGCGGACTTGCAGCGTTAAAAATTTTCCCATCCCGGGAACTTTCACGACAAAATCGACCTTGTCGTCGTCGAAAGGCGACTGGTACACCTCGAAGCCGTGCGGAGCGAGACGGAACCAGACCGCGGCCTCTGCGATTTTGCCTTTCTGTTGTTGGCTGATCTGTTTGCCGATCACGGCGCGAGGGTGTGCGGACTCTTCGTCGTGGCTCTTCTTCGGGGCGATGTACCGCTTGGCCGTCCGGCTCCGTATTTTTCGTTCTTCTTCAGTCAGAGGGTACGATCTCAGCCACATGCTCAGCGAGCTTTTCGCCGCGCAGGTGACAGCGGCGATTTCGCGAAGGGAAAGACGCTCTTCAACGCGCAGGCGGATGGCTTCTGCCTTCAGGTGAGGTTTGGCAGCGCTTATTGATACACTCCCGGTAATTAATGGCTACGCCCCGAGCTTGATGTCGCTCAGGGCGCAAAGTAAAAGACCATTATATTATTCAAAGCGAGGATGTTTGAATGGAGCCGAGGAGGATCGAACTCCTGACCTCTTGACTGCCAGTCAAGCGCTCTCCCAGCTGAGCTACGGCCCCAAAAAGAACTGCGCTGCGGTATGTGCGCCGAAGCAGGAACAGAGATTAGCTCACGCGGCGAAACATCGTCAAGCGCGCCGCCGGGCGGCAATGAAAGCGATGGCCGCGCCCGCGGCGAACAGCGCAGTGCCCCCGGCGATGCGCCCCATGTGCGACACTTCGCGAACCTTGCCCGACCCGCTGACGATGTAAGAGTCGGACGGCGCGAGGAGCGTGACGCGGTAGATGATGACTCCGCCCCAAGCGGCCAGTACCACTCCGAAGATGATGAGCGCGATCCGCAACATGAAAAGAAGTGATGAATGATGAGTGCGGAATGATGAATAAAAACAACCTGCCTTTCATTCATCATGCATCATTCATCATTTTCCCTTGAAATCGGGCTTGCGCTTTTCGAGAAAAGCTTTGACGCCCTCGTCCTTATCTTGGCTTGAGAAACAGAGGGCGAAGAGATCGATCTCGCGGCGCAGGCCTTCGTCGAGCGTCGAGCGCGCGGCGGTCTTGACGGCTTCCTTGCCCATGCGGAGCGCGATCGGGCTCTTTTCGGCGATGCGGCCGGCCAACTCCAAAGTCTTCGCTTCCAGTTCCTCGTGCGCCACGACGCGGTTGACCAAGCCGATCTGGTACGCTGTCTGGGCGTCGATCATCTCGCCGGTCAGAATCAACTCCATCGCGCGGGTTTCGCCGACGAGGTGCGTCAGACGCTGCGTGCCGCCACCGCCGGGGATGATGCCGAGGTTGATCTCGGGCTGGCCGAAGCGGGCGCGGTCGCTGGCGATTCTGAGATCGCAGGACATGGCGAGTTCGCAGCCGCCGCCGAGGCAGAAGCCGTTGATCATCGCGATGATTGGTTTCGGGAAGGTGTCGATCGCGGTGAAGAGCGAGCGGCCGGTCATCACGTCGCGTTGCGTGATCGCGGTGCGTCCCTCGAACTCGGCGATGTCGGCCCCGGCGACGAACGACTTGTCGCCCGCGCCGGTGATGACGACAACGCGCACCTCCGCGTCGTCGCGCAACTCGTCGAGGGCGGCGGCTCCTTCCTGTCGCGTCCTGATGTTCAGCGCGTTCAGCTTATCGGGCCGGTTGATAGTGATCACGACGACGCGCCCGCGCCGCTCGACCAGTAAGGTTTCGTAAGAAGACATCCAATGGCTCCCAAAATAGTTTGAGGTTTGAAGTTTCAGGTGTGAGGTTGAAGCCCCGCGGCCTCCAACCTCACACCTCAGACCTCAAACCTCAAACTGTGATCTACTGCGGCTCGTCGTCGTCGCCACCGCCGGCCGTCTGCTCGTCGGCGACCCACGAGACGAAGAGGCGGATCCAGTTCTCGGACGGTTCGAGGATCGCGACGCCGACGCGGGCCGTGCCGTAGATGGCGGCGGCGGTGCGGACCACGCGAGCGGTGGCCTCGATCGGCACGCCGTCGGGGCGATGGGCGCGGACGTAAAGGTGCTCGCCGCGCGCGACTTTCTGGTTGAGGTGGAAAAGCACGCCCGTGGTCGAGATGTCGTCGGTCTCGGTCGGCTCGCTCCATGCGGCCCCGTCTTCGGTGCGCCCGGAGACGACGACGGGCAGCCGCAGCGCCATGCGCAACGCGAATCGTCTTTCTTCGTTTGTCGGGTTAATCATGAGTCAGTAGTCAGTAGTCAGTAGTCAGTAGTCAGTAGGAAAGCATGTGTCTTGATGCTGGCTACTGGCTACTGGCTACTGGCTACTGTTCTTCGTTCCACTTATAAAAGCCTTCGCCGCTTTTGCGGCCTAGTTTGCCGGCGGCGACCATGCGCCGCAGAATCTCTGGCGGGCGGAAGGTCTCGGAGCCGAGTTCGCGGTGGAGGTATTCGGCGATGCTCAGGCGCACGTCGAGGCCGACCAAGTCTGTTAAGCGCAGCGGCCCCACGGGATGATTGTAGCCCAGTTCCAAGGCCGTATCTATATCTTTTGCGCTCGCCACGCCCTGCTCTAACATTCGCATCGCTTCCAAACCCAGCGCGACGCCCAACCGACTCGACGCAAACCCCGGCACATCGCGCACCGTAATCGGCTCTTTACGCAGACGGCGGCCCACCGCGCGGGCCGTCTCGACCGTCTCGGCGCTCGTCCGCTCGCCGACGACGATTTCGATCAAGCGCATCAGGTGGACCGGGTTGAAGAAGTGCATCCCGATGACGCGCTCGGGCGCGGCGGCGCGGCGCGCAATCTCGGTGACGGAGAGCGAAGAGGTGTTGGTGGCGAAGACGAAAGGCTTTACGGCGATCTGTTCGACTTCGCCAAGCGTCTGCCGCTTCAACTCCATTCGCTCGGGCACGGCCTCGATGAAAAGGTCGGCGTCGCGGGCCGCCGCGAGGTCGGTCGCGCCGCGGATGCGCTGGAGCGTCAGGTCACGCTCGTCCTCGGTCAGCTTGCCACGCGCGATGCCCTTCGCGAGATTGCTCTCGATCGCGCGGACGCCCCGCGCGACGGCCTCTTGGTCCACGTCGCGCATCACGACGCGATAGCCGGCGAACGCCGCCACCTGTGCGATGCCGTGGCCCATCGTGCCCGCGCCGAGCACGGCGATGACCTCGACGGGCGGGCGTGGCCCCGCTGCTCTGAGATTTGCCGGTGAGTCCAAAGGCTTTTAAGGCTGCGGCGGCGACGTGGCTTGAGTCCCCTTCAAACGGTCGGCGCGCGTCCCGTCATGACGGTCAGGTTCGACTAGGACTTGCGTGCAGAGTTATACTACACGCGCCGGTCAAAACGCTATCACAGGCGGCGCGGGAATAACGCGCCCGTGGCCGCGCCTGATACTTTCGGGAGACACAGCAAAAACCTCATGGCACAAGAGACTCTGCATCGAGAAGTGGTGATCATCGGTTCCGGCCCGGCCGGCCTGACGGCGGCCATCTATGCGGCGCGCGCCGACCTCAAACCGCTCGTCGTCGAAGGCCCGCAGCCCGGCGGCCAGCTCACCATCACGACCGAGGTCGATAACTACCCCGGCTTCGCCGAAGGCATTCAGGGGCCGGAGTTGATGGACCAGTTTCGCCGGCAGGCCGAACGGTTCGGGACGGAATTTCTCGTCACATGGATCACGAGCGTCGATCTCTCGAAACGGCCCTTCAAGCTCCATACGGACGACCACGTGATCGAGGCCGAGACGCTGATCATCGCCTCGGGGGCGTCGGCCAAATGGCTCGGTATCCCGGGCGAGGCTCCGGCCCCGCACGGCCTCGGGGGCTTGGGAGTTTCAGCCTGCGCTACCTGCGACGGGTTCTTCTTCAAGGGCAAAAAGATCGCCGTCATCGGCGGCGGCGACACGGCGATGGAAGAGGCGACGTTTCTCACCCGCTATGCGTCGAGCGTCACCATCATCCACCGGCGCGACCACCTGCGCGCGTCGAAGATTATGCAGGACAAGGCGTTCAAGAACGAGAAGATCGACTTCATCTGGGATACGGCGGTCGAAGAGATCATCGGCACGCAGCAGACCGGCGTGACGGGGGCGCGCCTGCGCAACCTCAAGACCGGCGAGGAGAGCGTCTTCGACTGCGAGGGCGTGTTCGTCGCGATCGGGCACAAGCCGAACACGGACGTCTTCCGCGGCTGGATCGAGATGGACGAGATCGGGTATCTCAAAACCGCCGGGCTCTCGATGGCGACCAACATCCCCGGCGTCTTCGCCTGCGGCGACGCGCAGGACTCTTTCTACCGACAGGCCGTGACCGCCGCCGGCACCGGCTGCATGGCCGCGATCGACGCCGAGCGTTTCCTCGACAACCTGCCTGTTCCCACCCCCACGGGCGAAGAAGTGACCATCGAAGGCGAGCGCGTCTCGGCCGATCACGAGCGCATCACGATGCCCGACGGCGAGGTCGTGATGAACAAACCCGAAAGCGCGCCGGAAGGCGCGTCGGTCGCCGGTGATTGAAGACCAGCGGCCGGATGATTCGGAAGAAGAGGGCGCGCGGCCCGGAAATCATAAGGCAGGAGTGAGACAGTCATGCTGTCTTCACACCTGCCTTATTTTCTGATTGAGCTTCAGGTTGTTGCTTGATGGCATGAGACGTATCAACCTTGTCACTTGGAATAACGGCCGGGGACTCAAACGGGACATTCAGATTCTCTCTCGCATCCTGCACGACGCCGGACACCGGATTGACGTCAACGGATTGTCCGTGCCTTACTTCCAACACAACTTTTACCCACACCACTTTCCCTACCGGCTCGTCACGCGGTGCCTCGCGGGCCGACGACCCGCCTACGACGTTAACCTGTTCCTCGAATACGTCGTGCCCGAGTGGCTCGACCGCGCCCGCGTCAACTATCTGATCCCTAATCAGGAGTGGTTCCGCGACGAGTATCACCCCTATCTGCCGGATTTCGAGCTGGTCCTGTGCAAGACCAAATTCGCGCAGCATGTTTTTGAGCGCTTAGGTTGTCGGAGGGAGTTCATCAGTTTCACGAGCTATGATCGGCTGAGCGAAGGTCATGATAAAAGTTACCGCTCATTCTTTCACCTCGCCGGCAGCAGCCTGCACAAAGGCACGCGAGCGGTGGTCGAGGTGTGGCGTCGGCATCCCGAATGGCCGCCCCTGACCATCGTCCAAAGTCCACGGCACGCGCGGCAGGTGGCCGCCGCTAACATCAATTACATCGTCGGCCGCCTGAAAGACGCGGCCTTGCGGCGGCATCAGAACGTTCACGGCATTCACGTCTGCCCGTCGGAAGCAGAGAGGTTCGGCCACTCCATCGTGGAAGCGATGAGTTGCCGGTCGGTGGCGATCACGACGGACGCGCCGCCCATGAATGAACTTGTCTCCCCGGAGCGAGGGGTGTTAGCCGCTTACCGCAGCGCCGAATCCCAACGCATGGGGATCATGTTTTATGTGGACCATTGTGCCCTCGAACAGAAGGTGCAGGAAGTGCTGGGCCTGACACAGGCCGCGAAAAACCAACTGGGCGATAACGCCAGAGAGTGGTATCTGCAAAACCATCTCTATTTCAGGCGGAGAGTGGTCGAAGTGCTGTCGGAAGTTTAACCGGCATCGGGCCGTCGGCTCGGGCGGCCCCGTCAACAGGCAGAGACGCGGCGCGACTGACAGCAGCGGGCGGAGCTAAAGGCGGTCAGCATTACAGCAGGACGATCGAATCGTCACGCTCGCGTCTCGGGGCCGGCGCGGTAGTGTTGGGGTCGGGCGCGTGCGGCTCGCGTCGCCGTTTGAGAGGACAAGCGTCGCAGTAGTCGCCGCAGCGTGCGCGGCGATCGTCACATTCGTTGCAGCCCAGAGTCTCGCCGAGTTGGCGGAGCGATTCGAGGACGGGCAGCAGCAGGCGGCCGCGCGCGGTCAGCGCATACTCGACGTGCGGGGGACTGCCGCCGTAGTCGCGGCGTTCGAGCAATTGGTCCTGCTCCATCTCGCGCAGACGCCCGACGCAGGTGCGGCTGCTGATCGGGTGAAGCGCCGCGATCAGTTCGGTCGTGCGCCGCGGCCCGCGCGCCAGATCGCGCACGATGAGGAGCGTCCACTTGTCGCCGACAATCTGCAACGCGCCCGCCACCGGACAGCCGTCGCCCTCTCTGCGTCTTCTCATCTTGCTTGCAGCCCCGCTTCCCGCCGAGGCGACCGGTGAAATCAACGGCCGCGCCGGCCGGTCTTCGCAAATCGCGCGCAGCTTACCACAAAACGCGCGGACGCCGCGCAGTAAGCCACCACTTGCCCCCGCCGCCTTGCAAGCCTTTCGTGCTCTTCATGTCGTTCGTGTTTAAATGTCCTCCACGCGAAAGGAGAAGGGCGATGGGCTACGGCTGGGAAGGCGATAAAGTGAGGCTCGTGCCGCTGGAACGCGAGAGGCATTTCGAGCACACACTGCTCTGGATGAACGATCCGGAGGTGACACGCTGGACGCTCGTCGGGGACCAACCGTTCGGGCGGCTCGCCGAAGAGGAATACTTCGCGCGGACGACCGGCACGACGCCGAACGATGCCGCTTTCGCCATCGAGTTAAAAGAGACGGGCGAGCACATCGGGTTCTCCGCGATCCACAACATCGACTGGCGGCACGGTATCGGACTGACCGGCACGATCATCGGCCGCACAGACCTGTGGCGGCGGGGATACGGGGCGGACGCGGCCATGACGCGCACGCGCTACGCCTTCGAGGTGCTAGGCCTGCGCGTGCTCCTCTCGCGCGTCCTCGCCGATAACGTCGGCTCGATCGGGATGCTCAAAAAGGCGGGCTACCGCGAAGTCGGGCGCTTCCCGCGTCTCTACTGGAAGCGCGGCGCATACCGCGATGTGGTCGAAATGATGGCCGAGCGCGGCGAGATTGCTGACCCGAATCGAGTGCCCGGCTAGGTCATTTATCCCTTTACAATAGCGACAAACTCCCTACCAGCAACGGCCCATACCGGCTTGCGACGGGTTGTCGGCTGTCAGATAATTCAAGAAGCTCAGGCATGAAGCGGAGAACGATGTTAAGCCTACTTTTCACCAATAGGAGAAGAACTCGGCGGCACAGGACACATCTCGACATGTGCTGCTGGTGCTTGCTTTTATTCGCCTTCCATCCGCACGTTGGGCACCGCGCGCGCGCGCAAACGCCGATGGCCCAAGACGGCCGCGGGGTCGGCCTGAACCCGCCCGGCACTCCGACGCCGGAGCCGCCCGGCCGGCGCGTTGAACTCGAAACGAAGAAGCCCGAGTTGGTGCTTCAGACCGGTCACAGCAGCGGGGTCGTGGCGCTGGCCTTTAGCCCCGCCGCCCAGCTGCTGGCCTCGGGCAGCGTCGATCACACGGTCAAGCTCTGGGACGTCGCCACCGCGCGTGAAGTGAGGACGCTGTCTGCATCGGCCGCCGTGAAGATCAGCGCCGTCGCTTTCAGCCCTGAAGGCGAGTGGCTGGCCGCCGGCGGCGTCGATGGGAGCGTCGCGCTGTGGGACGTCGCGGCGGGCCGCTTCGTGCGCGGCTTCTCGGGCCATTCGCTAAAAGTCCTCTCCGTCGCTTTCAGCCCTGATTGTCGCTTTCTGGCATCGGCCGGCGCCGACCAAACCGCTAAGCTCTGGGAGGTTCACACCGGGCGCGAAGTGAGAACACTTTCCGGTCACGCGGGGTGGATCACCGCTGTCGCCTTCAGTTCGGACGGGCGGCTCTTAGCCACGGGCAGTACAGACCGCACTGTTAAGCTGTGGAACCTCAGCAGCGGACGCGAAACGGCCACGCTGCAAGGCCACGCCGGTGAGATCGGCGTTCTCACCTTCGATCCACAAAAACGTTGGCTGGCCTCGGGCGACGCCGACGCCACCGTCATCATTTGGGACTATGGCAAGAAGAGCAAGCTTCACACCCTCGGCGGCCACGCGGGCAAGATCGTCGCCCTCTCGTTCAGCCCCGACGGGCGCGCGCTCACGGCGGCCGGGGCCGCGCGGAGAATGATCAAAACGTGGGAGGTCGTGACCGGGCGCGAAACCAGCGCGCGCTCCGCTCCAGATCCTATGGACCAACTCGAAGCCGCCGCATTTAGTTCCGACGGACGGTGGCTCGCGTCGAGTAACGGCGGCCAGACGATCTCACTGCGTGGCCTCTCAGCGGCGCAAGGCGCGGCGACGGCAGAGCGGACGCTGGCGAGCTGTGCCAGCGGCGTCTACGCCAACGCCTTCAGCCCCGACGGCAAGTGGTTCGCTGCCGGCGGCAAGGACAACACCGTCAGGCTGTGGGAGACGGCGACCGGCCGCGAGCTTTACCGCCTCAAGGGAGATACCGGCTGGATCACTTCGGTCGCCTTCAGCCCAGACAGTCAGTGGCTGGCGACGGGTGGATTGAGCGGGTCCGTCAAAATTTGGGAGGTGCTGACGGGACGCGAAAGGCTCAAGCTGGCGGGTCACGCTGAAGCCGTTAACGCCGTCGCCTTCAACCGGGCCGGGGTGCTGGCCTCAGCCGGCAACGACCGGACGGTAAAACTGTGGGACGCGCGGGAGGGGCGCGAGTTGCGAACTTTGAGCGGTCACGCGGGCGAAGTGAAGACCGTCGCCTTCAGCCCAAACGGGCGCTGGCTCGCGACGGGCAGCGCGGATAAAACAGTCAGGTTGTGGGACGTGGAAACGTGGCGCGAACTTCGCGCGCCGGCCACGACCGCGGGCGAAGTCAACGCCGTCGCTTTCAGTCCTGATGGGCAACTGCTGGCCGCCGGCGGCCGAGACTTGATCGTGACGCTGTGGGAGATGGCGACCGGCCGCGAGGCGCGCACGCTCTTCGGCCACGCCAACTGGATCACCGCCATCGCTTTCGCGCCCGACGGCCGCACGCTCGCCACCGGCAGCCGCGACAACACGATCAAGCTCTGGGAGACAAGCGACGGGCGCGAGGTGCGGACGCTCTTCGGCCACGCCGATCAAATTAACTCGCTCGCCTTCGCGACGTCGCGGCGACGTGGCGCGAGGCAGCGGCAGCAACAACAGCAGGGCCAGTTGCTCGCTTCAGGCAGCGAGGATGGAACGACTCGCCTGTGGGATGCGCCTTCCGGCGAACAACTCGCGACGCTGATGTCGCTGCGCGAGAGCGACGACTGGATCGTCGTCGCGCCCGACGGCTCGTTCGACGGCGCGCCGGAGGCGTGGGGCCAGATTCTCTGGCGTTTCGAGCAGAACACTTTCAACGTCCAACCGGTCGAAGTGTTTTTCAACGAGTTCTACTATCCCGGACTGCTCGCCGATCTGCTCGCGGGAAAGAAAGCCCCGGCGGCGGCGGACATCACGCAGCGGGATCGCCGGCAGCCGTCAGTAAAGATCGAGTTGGCCGCCGCGCCTCCGGCCGCCGCGGAGGAGGTCGTTTCGCGACAGGTTACGCTCCGCGTCACGGTGCGCGAAGCGCTGGGCGACGGGGGCGACGCGGCCGGCAGCGGCGCGCAGGATTTGCGCCTCTTCCGCAACGGCACGCTGGTTCGGGTCTGGCGCGGCGACGTGTTGCAAGGCAAAGGCGGCCAGACGGTGGTCGAGACGACCGTGCCCATTGTCGCGGGCGAAAATCAACTGACGGCT
>JBOGOY010000081.1:0-9619 GCA_050748185.1 Pyrinomonadaceae bacterium | reverse complement strand
TGGTAGAGGTGTTCGGGGCCGCGCGCGGCCCGAAGGGTGGTCAGGCGCTCGCGCAGGCGCGAGTCCGTCGGCGGGCCGGGGAAGAACGGCTCGCGCAGCGCGCGCAGGTAGAAGCCGGTGCCGCCGACGAGGAAGGCCAGCGCGCCGCGGGCCTCGATCTCCGCGAGCTTGGCGAGCGCATCCACGGCCCACGTGCCGGCGGTGTAGTTGACCTCGGGCGGCACGAAGTCGAGTAAGTGGTGCGGCACGCCGCGGCGCTCCGCGGGCGTGACTTTGGCCGTGGCGATCTCGATCTGCCGGTAAACCTGCACCGAGTCGCAGTTGACGATCTCGCCGCCGAAGCGCAGGGCGGCCTCGATGCCGAGCGCGCTCTTGCCCGAAGCCGTCGGCCCGACGACGGCGACGACCGGTGGTGTGGATTGGACCCTTCGACTCAATCTCGTGTTCAGAGCAAGCGAGCCAGCGTGACCGCCCAGATGAGGATGAGCAGCGCGATCGCGCCGACGATCTGTGCCCGCGAAAAACGCATCAGCGACGCTCCGCCAGCAGCGCATCCAACTCGCGCTCGTTCGGCCGCACCAGCGCGACGGGGCCGCGCGCGACGACGGGGACCAGATTCTGGCGCGTCAAACGATACATCAGGCGCAACGCTCCATAGTCGTTCTTCACGTCGCGTTCAATGAACCGGGCGCGGCGGCGCGTCAACCACTCGCGCGCCTCGACGCACAGCGGGCAGCCGGGAACGACGAATAACGTTAGGGCTTGGTTGGATGGATCGCTCACCGCTCGCTTCGACCTTTCAGTAGACTTCTTGCAAGAATCCCGTTGCGAGGCGGGCTTGCCCGCCTCTCAACAAACCTTTGCCAGTAGTCTAGTACAGGCGCTTCAACCCGATTCCGCGGTAGTAGTGCTCGAGGATTTTATCGTAAGGCCAACCGGCGCGCGCCAGCCCGTAAGCTCCGACCTGACACATCCCGACGCCGTGGCCCCAGCCCCGCCCCTCGAAGACGAAACCGGCCACCGCGCCGCGCTCGTCGAACGTGCGCCCGACGACAAAGAGTTGTTCGCGCAGGCCGAGCGCCGTGCGGACGCGCCCGCCGCGCACGCGGGCCACGCCACTGGTCCCCACGACTTCTAAATCAATGACGCGGCGCGAGCCGCCACGCGCCGCGACCCTGAGATCGAGCACGGGGCCGACTGCTGGCACTCGCGCCCGCGCGAGACGGCGCGCGACTTCCGCCGGGCTTAGTGTGACCGACCAGTGCGAGAAATTTGAGAAGCGATCGGAGGCCGCGCCGCCTTGCGCGGGCACGACTTCGAGGTAATCAACCATCCCGCGTGCGTCGAGGTGATAAGTGAGTTGTTCGCCGCCGACAAGGCTGACGAACCGCGCCGGGAAGAGTTGCGAGCCGTAAGCGCGGAACAGGTGTGCGTCGGACACAACTTCAAGCGCTCTCTCCTGCGCCTTGCCCACGCGCGCCGAGAGCCTGCCGTCGAGGGCGATGCGCGCCGTCGCCTGCTGGAGCGCAAAGAGCTTTCGCGCTTCGAGCAGGCTGGCGAGAGTGCTCAAGGCACGCGCCCGCGTCAGCGGCTGGCGTGGCCTGAGCGACGCATCCGGATGAAGCGTCAAATGTCCTTCGCGTAGAAATAACGCTACGTCGGGGCGGTGCTCGGCGGGCACGTCGGCGGCGTCGCGAAAGTCGAGCAGGTAATCAACGTCGGCTTCGTTGAGCAGCACGTCGGCGCGGCTTTCGCCGTCGAGCGCGCGTGCGAGGGCGGAGGCGAAGGCGGGTGGGCGCGTCAGGTCACCGGCGAAGGCCGGTGCGGTGCGGCGTGCGAGCCGCGCGGCCAGCGCAAACAAGGCGCGCGCTTCATCGACAGGCAGCGGCGCGGCGAGCCAATCGTCGTCGAGGCGCGCGGGCGCTCTGAAGCCGTGGACCGACAAGCGCGCCGCCGCGCGCGATGCCGAGACGTGTGATGCGTCGCGCAGCGCGGCGGGCTCACGCGAAGTCTTAATCGTCGTGGCGGTGAAAGAGGCGCGCGCGGTCGGCGCGGCGCAGGCGTGGCCGCGCAGGTAGGGGACCAGTTCGCCACCGAAAATGATTTCGGCGTCTTCGGTGCGGCCGCCACAAGTCGAAGTGTAGAGCGCATCGATCGGTCGCCCTTCGTAGGTGGCGACGATGCCATGCGTCTCT
This sequence comes from Pyrinomonadaceae bacterium, assembly GCA_050748185.1. Lineage (GTDB taxonomy): Bacteria > Acidobacteriota > Blastocatellia > Pyrinomonadales > Pyrinomonadaceae > JACCRA01. Next base: position 7,424 of record JBOGOY010000081.1, on the reverse strand, counting down.
TCGACGGCGCGCGTCGCCAGCGGATGTTCCGTCGCCACGCCGCCGTAAACCTGCGAGCGCGTCGTCGGCAGCAGATCAAAGCCGGCGGCGACAAACTGGCCGAGATGCCTGAAGGCATAGGTGCGCGCCGCGACCGCCTGCGCCTTCAGCGCTTCGAGCGCGGGATAGCCGTCCGGCGAGAGTTCGTTCGGCACGACGCCGCGGACGTAGTCTTCGAGCGCGACGACGTTGACGACCGTCAACGCTCCCTTCAGGTTGGTGAAGACTTCGAGGCGGCCGCGGTAAGGCTTGTCGTTGAAACGCACGGGCGAGGTCTGCCCGTCAGCGGAAGAGAAAACGAGCGGCGCGCGCGCATCGAGCAGCGGGCTCGACCTACTCGCGGCGGCGGCGAAGACCGCGAGGCCGCGGGTCGGCGAAACGACGCCGCGCGCGGCGAGGCGCACTTTGTTGTCGCCGCCTCTACCGACATGGCCGCGGTGAGCGGCGGATCGGTTCACGCTTTGCGTGGCCGGCGCGGCGGGACGGCGCGCGGCGTCTCTCAGCAGGGCGACGGCTGTTTGTCCCGTAAGTGATGACTGCGACGATTCAACCAGCGCGACGTTCGACAGACCGGCCTCTTCGAGTCGGGCCTGCAAAGATTCAGCGTCGGCTTGGGGCCGCGCCGGGCCGACCGAGACGCGCCAAAATTCTCCCCCCCGGTCATGCTTCGCGACGGCCTCTTCGCCGCTCGCCACACGGGCCTCGCGCGCCGCTTTTGCCGCCGCGTCAGCCGAAGAGAACTCCGCGATCTCGACGCGGAACTGCCGGTTTTCCGTCGGCAGCATCGGTGGTTGAATCGAGCGCGGCTCGATCCGCACGCGGGCCACCGGCAGCAGCGTCGCCTGCGCGTCGGGCGCGGCCGCGTCCTCTACGCGGAGAGCTACGCCGTTCGTCGAGATCGACGCGGAGCGCGCCTCCGTCGTCAACCCAACTCGGATGACGGGCTGTCCGTTAGCGAGCGACTGGTCCCTTAGCTCTGAAGTCGAAACTGCTTCCAATGCAGAGGGCCGGGCGGCCTCTACTCGGCGCGGGCGCGTGTGGGGCTGGACACCCTGCCCGAATGTCACATTCGTCAGCACGAGCACGTGGGCGACGAAGTGCGAAATAGACTTGTGCGAAAAAGGCGGCCACATATTTCTGATCAACCGGCGAAGACATTAGAGGGCGTTATGGTTGTGTGGGAGATCATTTACCGCAGAGCAGACGCAGCGGAACGCAGAGGAAAGAGGATTGCTCGCTCTCAGCGTGCCTCCGCGTGATCTCTGCGCCTCCGCGGTAAAACTCTGTCTCCAGAGACTCAACTCAAAACCGATCTCATGCCAGCGTTCGGCCACATACTACATCAAACATGCCAAAGCCGGTTGAAAAGTCCGCGGGCGAATAATGCCCCTATGGAGCAATGGCATTGAATTAAGGACATTGTGATCTCAAATCACAAATTTGAAATTTCAGAATTTGCGCCCCGATGACGCGCTGAGCCGCGCGATGAGACTCAGCGACAATCGCTAAGGCCTGCTCAAAGCAGGGACCACAGTAGCCCCAACAGTCCGCCCGCCAGCACTACCCACAGCACATCTGCCTTGAAACGGTAGAGCGCGACGAAGGCCGCGATGCTCAGCGCCGCGGCGAACAGGTTGATGCCGCCGGCGGGTCCGCGCGGGATGATGACGGCCGCGCCGAAGACGAGCGCGAGGTTGAGGATGACGCCGACAATCGCCGCCGTGATACCCGAGAGCGCGGCCGTCAGTCGGCGGTTGCCGCGCAGCTTCTCGATGTAGGGCGCGCCGAGAAAAATGAAGACGAAGCAGGGAAGGAAAGTGGTGTAGGTCGTGACGAGCGCACCGACGACGGCGCTCGTCGCGGGCGTCAGACCCTGCGGGTTGTTCCAGCCGGCCATGAAGCCGACGAACTGGAGGACCATGATGAGCGGCCCCGGCGTAGTCTCGGCGAGGGCCAACCCATCCACGGCCTGCGCCTGCGTGAGCCAACCGTAAGAGCCGACCGCGGCCTGTATGACGTAGGCCAGCACCGCGTAGGCTCCGCCGAAAGTGACGAATGCGGCCTGCGTGAAAAAGCGGTACTCCTGCGCGTGCAGGCTGTCCCACCCGCGCCACGTGATGAGCAAGGCGAAAGGCAGCAGCCAGAGGGCGAGACCGGCAGCCAGCACACGCGCGGTGCGAGCACGGTTCGGTAGCGTGTGCGCGGGTGGCGGGGCGTGATCGTCTATCACGTATGGGTGTCGGGTGTCGGGTGTCGGGTGTCGGGGAGGAGGGGGAGGCTGGTTGGGTGTCGTGGATTGGTCAGTTGAATCTTTGGTTGTCTGTTCTTCGGCTCGCCCCGGTGCGGCCTCGGTCGTATTGGTCGCGGCGTTGGGATTCCGCGATGAGTTGGTACTGAGCAGCCCGACGAGGCCCGCCGCAAGGACGATGAGCGGGAAAGGGACGCGCAGGAAATAGATGGCGACGAAAGCGAGGAGGGCGATGACGTAGTGCGCCCGGCGTTTCAGCGCTCGACCCCCGAGCTTCAACACGGCCTCGACGACGATCGCCACCACCACCGGCTTGAAGCCGCCGAGGACGCCCGCGACCGCCGGGACGCTGCCGTAGGCCGCATAGAAGTATGAAAGCGCGAGCAGGATGAAGATGGACGGGATGACGAAGAAGGCTCCGGCGACGATGCCGCCCCACGTGCGGTGGAGCAGCCAGCCGGTATAAATGGCGAGCTGTTGCGCTTCGGGGCCGGGCAGCAACATGCAATAGTTGAGCGCGTGCAGGAAACGCTCTTCGCCGAGCCAGCGTCGCCGCTCGACCAACTCGCGGTGCATGATCGCGATCTGCCCCGCCGGCCCACCGAACGAGATGAATCCAAGCTTCAGCCAGAAGCGAAACGCCTCGCCGAAAGCGACTTGGCGCGCGGGTGAAGAATCCTGTTTTCGCAGCGGCACTGGCATTCAATCGGATGTTTGCAGGCGGAGCGTGCTGGTCGGAAACGCGGCTCGCTTTATCGTCCGGCAGAGTTATTCTCAAATTGATCTAATAACTGTACGGCAAGTGTGTGAAAGGCGCGGCGCGTGCCGTTGATGTTGACGAAGGGGAGGGGCCGCGCGTGCGTGCGATTGGTGAGCAGGATAAAGACGCGCTCGCGCGCCGCGTCGATCCAGACGCTGGTCCCGGAGAATCCGAGGTGGCCGAAACTGTCGGGCGAAAGCGCCGGGCCGGCGGTCGAGTCGGGCGTCGCGGCCAGTTGCCACGCGAATGAACGCGCCTCGTTCAGCCCCGGTGTCATGTCCTTGCGGAAGAGCGCGCAGGTGTCTGGGTTGAGCAGGTGCGTGCTTCCAGCGATGAACTGTTCCGCCAGTCGCAGCGTTTCATGGGCGGTTGAGAACAGTCCGGCGTGGCCGGCAGCGCCGCCGAGAAAGTGTGCGTTGCCGTCGTGGACTTCGCCCCAGATGAGACTCTCGCGCCAGCCCACGGCCTCGATGATCTCTTGCCCACGCTCGCGGCACATCTCGCGTTCGTAAGCGTTGCCGCCCGATTCGCACGCCGCCATCAACTCGCGCCAACTGGCTTCGGGATTGAAGAACGTGCGTTGCAGTCCGAGCGGCGCGAAAATCTCCTTGACGGCGATTTCCGCGAGTCGCGCTTTCAAGATTCTTTCAATCAACAGCCCCAGTGTAATGAACCCGAGGTCGCTGTAAACGACGCGCTCGCCGGGCGCGCCGACGGGCGTTTGCGCCGCGATCATTGGCAAAGTGCTCTCCGGCCGCCCTTCGGTAGCGAGACGTAGCGGCAGCCACGCGGGCAAGGCCGACGTATGAGTTAACAGTTGCCGAACGGTGACGGCGGCGTGCGGGCCGCGCGCGAACTCCGGCAGGTAGCGCGCAGCCGTCGCGTCAAGCTCTAACTGGTTTCTTTCGACGAGCCGGGCGCAGAGCAGACCGGTGACGAGCGGCTTGGTGAGCGACGCAAGATCGTAGATCGTATCTGTGGTCGCCGGCAGGCGCACCGGCTCGCGCACCGCTTCGCCGAGCGCATCCGCGAAACCGATTTGTCCGCGTTCGGCGACGAGATACACGGCGGAAGGGAAGTCGCCCGCCGCGATGCGTTCAGCCAGCAACCGGGTAATGGCCTCGTCGGGTGCGGCGACATTCATCATGTTTGACGGGAAGCAGTGGCCGAGAGTTGAGCGTGGCGGATGGCGGTCAGTGATAATGTGGCAGGTGGTTTACCGCGGAGGCGCGGAGGAAGCGCCGAGGTAACGCCGAGAGTCGAATGATTATCTCGGCGGCTTCTCTGCGTCACCTCCGCGCCTCCGCGATGAAAATTTGTTATCCGCATTCAGGTCATCGCGGGCTGCCGCCCGAAAGACAGCCCGGCGCGGGCCGTGTGTGCGTGGATGCGTTCGAGCGCGCGCAAGGCGAGCGCGAGCGCGCGGCGGCCCTCCGCGCCGGAGATCGGAGACGGGCCGCCCGCTTCGGCCGCGTGTAAGAACGCCTCGATCTCGGCGCGCAGCGGCTCGACATCCGCGATCTCCAAGCGGTGTACGTGGACACCGGGGCGGCCCGATGCGTCGGGTTGCGGCGCGAGGCTGCTGACGGCGCTGTAGCGCGTCACATAGTCTACGACCACATAGTCGTGCGGCTGGAAAAAGCGCATCTTGCGGATCTTCTCCATCCCGACACGAGAGGCCGTGATGTTAGCCACCGCGCCGTTGGCAAACTCGATGCGCGCGTTCGCCGCATCCACCCGCTCGGTCAGGACGGGAATGCCGACGGCGTGCACGTCCGTCACTTCGATCTCTTCGCCAACCAACCACTGCACGATGTCGAGATCGTGAATCATCAGATCGAGCACCACGTCGATGTCGAGCGAGCGGGCGGTGAATTCGCCGACGCGATGAATCTCGAAATAGAGTGGGCTCTTGACGTAGGGCCGCAGGGCGACGAGCGCCGGGTTGTAGCGTTCGAGTTGGCCGACCATCAACAGCGCGCGCCCGCGCTCGGCCGCCGCGATCATCTTGTCGGCTTCTCCCAGCGTGCGCGAGATTGGTTTCTCGACTAGAACGTGGATGCCGGCTTCCAGTAGCGCACACGCGATCTCGGCATGCGCCTCGGTCGGGACCGCGAGGCTGACGGCCTCGACGCGACCCAACAGTTCGCGCCAATCGGTAGTCCATTCGGTTTCACGCTCTTCGGCGACGCGACGCGCCGTCGCCTCGTCCCCGTCGCACACGGCGACGAGACGCGCGCGCCCTTCCGCGTGCAGCAGCGCGTGGATCCGCGCATGCTGCCGCCCCAAGTGTCCCGTTCCGATAACTGCGGTTCTCATAAGAATAGTCAGTAGTCAGTAGTCAGTAGTTTTCATGATCGCGCTTGGCGGAAGGCTCTGCCGTTCAACTCGGCTGCGGGCCTTACTCTGAAACCCGTGGTTGTTTGAACATCTGCGTGTCTTGACCGATACTCAGCAAATTGTGGTAAAGCTCAATCTACTGACTACTGATTACTTTTTCGGTGACTATACTTGCTCAATTCTAAACTTGCCAAGCGCGCGGGCTGGCTGCTGGCGGCGGCGACAGTCGCGACTTATTTTTTCAAGTTGGGCGCGGTCTCGTTCATCGGGGCGGACGAACCGCGATACGCGCAGGTGGCCCGCGAGATGTACGAGCGCGGCGATTGGGTGACGCCGACGCTTGGCGGGCAGACGTGGTTCGAGAAGCCCGCGCTGGTTTACTGGACCGAGATCGCGAGCTTCCAACTCTTCGGCGTCTCCGAATGGTCGGCGCGGTTGGGCATCTTGCTGAGCGGGTTGCTGACGATTGCGCTCGTCGGTTGGCTGGCGCGCCGGGTCGAGCGCGCATGCGGCGACGAAGCGCGCGGGTTGGGGTTGGCGTGCGCGGGCGTGTCGGCCAGCAGCGCCGGGCTGATCGTGTTCTCGCGGGCGGTGAATTTCGATGTGATGATCATGTTGACCATCACGCTCGCCCTGTCGTGCTTTCTGCTGGCCGAGATCGAAGCTGCTGAAGGGCGAAGACGCTGGCTGCTCCGCGGGTTCTACGCGGGGATGGGCTTGTCGTTGCTCGCCAAAGGTCTGATCGGGGTGGTGCTGCCAATCGGGGTGGTGGGGCTCTATTTCCTGCCGCGGCGGAAACTGCCGAATGTCTGGCGACTCGCGCCGTGGGGGCTGTTACTGGCGGCGGCGGTGGCGGCCCTCTGGTACGGGCCGGTGACGTGGCGGCACGGTTGGAAGTTTGTGGACGAGTTCATCATCCAGCATCACTTCGCGCGCTACACCTCGAACAAGTACAAGCACCCGCAGCCAGTCTATTTTTATCTCCCGATCCTGTTGCTGCTCGTGTTGCCGTGGACGGCTTACCTTGTCGCGGCCGTCTGGCGCGCCGCCCGCCGCTGGGATTGGAGGGCCGACGATGCGACGACGCGCTTTCGCCTCTTCGCGCTCGCATGGATGATCGTCCCCATCGGGTTCTTTTCGCTCTCTGGGTCAAAACTGCCGGGCTACATTCTGCCCGCGCTGCCCGGCGCCGCGCTACTCGTCGGCGACGAATTAGCGCGCTACGTCCGCGGCGAAGCTTCGGCAAAGGCGATGCGCGCGACCGGCGTGCTGGTGCTGACGCTCGGCGTCGCCGGGCTGGGCTACGCCTTTGCGACCGGAGCCGTGGGGAAGGCGTGCGCGCTGTTGGTGGCCGCACCCGCTTTCATCGCCGGGGCGGTAGCGCTCTGGCGCGCGGAGCAGAGAACGCTCGCGGCGACGTCGATCGTCGGGGCGAGTTTGTTGACGGCGTTCCTGATCGGAGTTTGTGTGCTCGAAAGCGCGGCGCGGCGCGAGACGGTGCGGGAACTGCTGCGCGCGGCCGACGCGCGCGGCTACGGCGATGCGCCGGTCGTCAACCTACACACCATCGAGCGCACGTCGGAGTTTTACGCGGCTGAGCGTCTGACTTATGAGGGCAGCAATCCCGCCAAGTATGAAGGCGTGTGGCAAGTGGCGAGAGATGCGCGGCAAAGCAGCGGGCCGGTGCTGGTCATCGTGCCGCTCGAACACCTGCCGCAGTTGACGGGCTACGATTTACTTGAGGCGGAAGTGATCGGGGACAACGGCGAGTTGGCGCTCGTCGCCGCCAGAACGCGGTAGGCATTAGACCTCGCCGTAACGATCTGTTTGCGGCTGTGGCCGCCTGATGTGCGGAGGGGCTTCTGCCTTTCCGGATCGACAACTTTTAATTCGTGAGAGGCTGCGCCTCGAACGCCGGCGACAGAGGCACGGCCTCAATTAGCAGGGAGCCGCGTCCGGAAAGGCGCAGCCTTTCCGCACATCGGGCGGCCGAGCCGCAAAAAAACTTGGTGTCCGAACTGATATGGATACTAATTG
>JBOGOY010000080.1:3413-9664 GCA_050748185.1 Pyrinomonadaceae bacterium | reverse complement strand
CAATGGTCGATTCGGTGAAGAGATAGGGAATCATCGGCCGCAGTTCTTTGCTGTGCCAGCGCGACTTGAAGTAGGGCGCGCCCCAAGTCTTCCACGTGCGGATCGCGTTCAGCTTCTGATATTCGGACTTGGTCATCTCCGGCGGGTCGGGGTGCAGCGGGTACGGAGGTTCCGGCAGCGCTTCCGGTTCGGGCTGTGGTTCAAGCGACGGCCGGCCCGCCGGGGTGTAGAGAATCTGATGCAATTTCGGGTCGATACGAAAAGGGGCTGGTGCGGCGGTGTTAACCTGCTGGCTGAGACTAGAATCCGACATAGCGTCTCCTTGTTGAGGATGTGGCCTCAGGGCCAATCCAATGATGACGAAAGATTGCCATACTCTGGACTTTTCGAACGCAGTAAGGTAGTCACTTTCCCGCCCGGAAAACATGTAAGCTGAGCGGTGTTCGCCGCACAGCTTGATCGATCTCAAAAAGATTTGCAAGCACTATCTACTTTGCCTCGGCTACGACGGCCGATGGCGCATTGCTCCACCGCCGCCCGTCACGGCATCCGTTCACTGAAGGGATGATGACCGACAGCAAAGACCCGGTTTCGACAAACGCCGCTTGGCACTGGTTGTTCCCGGCCACTTACTTGCTGCACGTCGCCGAAGAGTATTGGGTCGGGGGCGGCTACTCCGCCCATCTGGCGCGGACACAGGGCGTCGTGCTGTCGCCGTCGCGCTTCCTCTGGCTGAATTTGTTGGGAGTTGGGTTGATGGCGGTTGGCATCATGCTGGCGCGCCGGTTGCGGTTCCCTGACTGGATGTTGTCATGTCTCGCGGTGGTCTTCATCGTCAACGCCCTTTCGCATCTCGCGGGAAGCGTCACGACGGGCGGTTATGATCCGGGCGTCATCACGGGCGTGCTGATCTGGATTCCGCTCGGCGCGGCGACGCTGTATTACCTGAAAAAAAGGATGCGCTGGGGTAGGTTGCTCACGGCGGCGGCGGCGGGTCTGGCGATCCAAGCCGTCGTTTCGCTGCTGGCCCAGAGCGGCGGCCGGTTGTAGCCCGGCGATAACAACCTGCGATTGGGAGGCACAATCTGTCCGCTCGTTTAACCCGAAGAAAAAGCTCAGCGCCGCGCCGGGAGCGCAGGCATCTTTGCCTGCATTGAGCGCGTGCGCGAAAAGTACGTGCGCGAACACTCAAGGTTGAATGTTCACGCACCTCAGTTAGCTCGCCTGAGGCGAGCTTGCAGGCACGGAATCTAGCGCTCCCGGCGGCGTGCCGTCCCATTAATTTTCGTTTGAGTGATTTGGTGCGATGAGCGGTTGAACCACCTGTCGCGTGTCATTCGGCGACAAACTTTTCAAGGAGCCCTGCCGCTTTGTCATCAACGAAAGCCAACATCGTCACGGCGGGGTTGAGGCCGGAACTCTTCGCCGATCCTTTCGCGCGACACCTCAGCCGCAAGGCGGTGATCTCACTTCTGGTGTTGCTGGCACTGGCGGGCTTCGGACTGCGGGCTTGGGGGCTGAGCGCGGAGGGGCTGAGCGAAGACGAATTAAACAAACTGAATGCGGTGGCGGATTATCGCGCACACGGCTTGACGGCCATCAACAGCGAGCACCCGCTGTTGATGAAGGCTTTCCAGACCGGAAGCGTGGTCGCGGCGGAGAAATGGAACGGCCTCGGCTTCGTCGCCGCGCGGCCCGCGGCGTTGGGCGTCAGGGTAGAGGCGGCGTTGCGTCTGCCGTCGATCATTTTCGGGGCGCTGACGGCGATCCTGATTTATCTCGTCGCAGCTGAACTATTCGGCGTCGAAGTCGGTCTTATCGCCGCCGCGTTGTGGGCCGTCGAGCCGCAGGCCGCCGGGTTCAACCGCATCGCGAAGGAAGACACGTTTCTCCTTTTCTTCTTCCTACTCGCCAACGTCTTCTGGCTGCGCGGGCAGCGCGTCGCCGAAGGGGACACGGGGAAAGACCCACGGCCGTATTACTGGGCGACCGGGGCCGCATACGGCGCGATGCTGGCGTCGAAGTATGTCCCGCACTACATCGCCATCAGCGCCTGTTACAACTACGTCTTTCAGGGCATCAAGGCCACGCGCTGGCGCATCGGCCGGCCGCGCTACGCCATCTTTCTGGCGGTGATGGGCGCGGTCTTTCTGCTGTGCAATCCGACCATCCTGCTGCCCGGCACTTGGCGGCAGATGCTCGCCTTCGCCGGCCAGAAGCGCATCGGCCACGACGGCAACGAATTCATGGGGGCGCTCTATCCGCACCACTTTACGGCGTGGTTGAAAGGCGTGCCGTGGTACTTCTATTTCGTGTTCATCGGCGTGAAACTACCGCCGGCGACGGTGCTGGCCTTCGTCGTCGGTTTGCCCCAACTGTTCCGCCGCAGGCTCGGCGACGGGCGCTATTTCCTCCTTTTCTGGGCAATTTACTGGTTGCCGTGGGTCGTGCTTGGCGGCAAGTTCACGCGGTATTTTACTTTCGCGCTGCCGCTCGTCCTGATCGCGGCGGCCGTTGGGATGCAATCTGTAGCACGCCTGCTTGTGCGAGGTGATTCAGAATCACCGGCTCTCGCACAGAGGCGGCTTTACCTTCACACCGGTTTGGCGTCGTTGTTGCTCGGCGCGTCGCTCTGGGCGTCGCTCGACGCCGCGCCCCACTATCGTCTGTACACCAACCTGTTCGGCGGCGGGGCGGCGCGGGCGGGCCACTATTTCCCACACGACGAGTTTTACGACTCGCGGCAGCGCGAGTCGTTGGCGGAGATCGCACGCCGGGCGCGGGCTGGCGCGAAGGTCGCCAGCGAGACGCCGGGCCTCGCCGATTATTACGCGCGGCAGGCCGGGCGCGATGATCTAGTCTCGGTCTCGCTCTCAGACCCCTCGGCGCTCAAAGAACTCGCCGTCGGCGATTTCGTGATCGTGGCGCGTGGCCGGCGTTATTTCAGCAACGACGCCCGCGTGACCGCCCTGCGACAAACGAACGCGCCCGCGTTCAGCCTCGCCCTCGGCGAGACGCCGGCCGTCGATGTTTACGTGTGGAGGCAAAGCGACGCCGTCGAAGTCCGGTAAACCGGCAGGTCAAAGTAGTGACAAGTGACAAGTGACAAGCCAGAACAGTCTGCTTCCTGTCACTTGGCACCTGATTACTATTCACTCTCTTTTGCTGTCACTTGTCACCTGTCACTTATCACTTCTGAGTATGTTATTGACAGTGCCGCGGGCGCGTGTTAATAAAATTCTCGTTACCGCCTTTTAGCATCTGGTCAGCACGCAAGATCACAAGCCGTTTCGACGAAGCCTCGACAGAGTGGACGCCCGTCTACCTTGCCGTGGTCGGAGCTTAGGATGCGATGACCGACGAGTCAGAGGAACAGGCCAAACCTTCTGCCGGCTCAGGCGCGGACGCCTCGGACGGCCGAGACTCCGCGCCGCCCACGAAGGCGGCGGAAGCCGGAGCGCTGCCCCCGCCCTCGACATCCGCCGCCCAGATCACTACGCCCACAAACGAAACAGCCGACGAAAAGAAAGCGCGCCTCATCGCCGAAGCTAAAGCGCGCGCCGCCGCCACGAAAGAAAACGCGGCCGCTAGTCCGGCCGCCCCGGCGTCGGGCGCGCCGAAAGCTCCGGTCAAGAAAAAGGAACAAGGCCCGACGCCTAAAGACGCCTCCGCGCACCCGCTCGTCGCGAGAATGCGCGAAGTGCTCGGCGGTGCGGTCGTGGAAGCGGCCGAGTTCATCGGCCAACTCGGAATTCGCATCAAACCGTCGAGCATCGTCGAAGCCTGCGAGTTTCTCAAACGCGATCGAGAGACACCTTTCAACTATCTCTGCGACCTGACCTGCGTCCATTACCCCGAACGCGCCGAGACCCCTTTCGAGGTCGTCTATAACCTTTACTCGATCGGGGCTAACGCGCGCGTGCGGCTGTACGTCGCGGCGTCGGAAAGCGTCGAGAGTGTGACCGGCGTCTGGCCGGCGGCCAACTGGATGGAGCGCGAGGTTTACGATCTGTTCGGCGTGCGCTTCAATAATCACCCGGACCTGCGCCGCCTGCTGCTACCGCCGGACTGGGAAGGCCACCCGTTCCGCAAAGACTATCCGCTCGAACCGGTCGAAAATAACTGGACCGCAAAGCACCTGCCGCCCTTTGACGGCGTGCAGCGCGAGCAACTCGAACAGCGCCGCGCCTACGGCTTAGAGATTCTCTCGCACCCCGACGAGCGCCGCATTCGCGAAATCTTTCAAGACGGCAAGGAAGTAATGCCGCTTGATCGGAAATGATGAATGCGGAGTGATGAGTGATGAATGAGGCGAACGTTGATGTCCGCTCCGAACGGGAGTTGCCGGCAAGGACCAAAGCATTCGCCTTGCGCGTGATTAAGCTTTACGGCTCATTGCCGAAGACGACAGAGGCGCAAGTCATCGGTAAGCAGGTATTACGAAGCGGCACGTCAGTCGGGGCGCACTACCGAGAGGCCATGCGGGCAAGATCAGTTGCCGAGTTTGTGAGTAAAATCGAGGGCGGACTTCAAGAACTCGAAGAAACTTCGTATTGGCTGGAACTGTTAACCGAAAGCGGGATCGTCACTGTGGCAAGGCTCACGAGTTTGTTACAAGAGGCTAACGAATTGACCGCCATGCTGGTCGCATCGGCACGCACGGCTAAAGGGAAACGCTAAATCTTAACCATATTCATCATTCATCATTCCGCACTCATCGTTTAGCATCATGCATCAGATCGAAGTCGCCACCACCACCGAGACGCTGCTCGACAGCCCCGAAATGATTTTGAACATGGGGCCGCAGCACCCTTCGACCCACGGTGTATTGCGCGTCGTGCTGCGACTCGACGGCGAGACGGTGATCGATCTTGATTGCGACATCGGCTATCTGCATCGCGGGATGGAGAAGATCGCCGAGCACCGTCTGTACCCGATGATCGCGCCCTACTGGGACCGGCTCGACTATATCGCCGCGGTCTCGAACGGACTGGTCTGGGTCGAGACAGTCGAGCGGATGTTAGGCCTCGACGTGCCGCCCCGCGCTCATTACATTCGCACCGTCTTAACCGAACTGAACCGCATCTCTTCACACCTCCTGTGGCTTGCGACGCACGGCCTCGACATCGGTTCGTTCACCGTGCTGTTGTGGGCGCTTAGGGAACGCGAAGAAATCTTAAAGATCTTCGAGCGGCAGTTTGGCGCGCGCCTGACCTGCCACGCATGGCGCATCGGCGGGATGCCGAACGATACTTACGAAGGCTTTTCGGAAGACGTGACGCGCTTTGTCGATAACTTTCCGCACCGCCTCGCGGAGTACGAGACGCTGCTCTCGGAGAACCGCATCTGGCTCGGCCGCACGGTCGGCATCGGCGTCATCTCGGGCGAGGAGGCGATCGCCATTGGATTGTCGGGGCCGGCGCTCAGGGGATCGGGCGTCGCCTTCGATATTCGCAAAGCCGCGCCCTACGCCGCTTACGCCGACGTGGAGTTTGACATCCCTGTGGGCGAGAACGGCGACACTTACGATCGTTACCTCGTCCGTCTCGAAGAGATGCGCCAATCACGCCGCATCGTCCAACAGGCGCTCGCCAAGATGCCGGATGGCTCCGTTAACGCCAAAGTCCCGAAGATCATCAAACCGCCGGTGGGCGACTTCTACCATTCGATCGAGGGACCGAAAGGCGAGATCGGCTGTTACCTCGTTTCCGACGGCACCAGCCGGCCGACGCGCGTCCGCGTGCGCCCGCCGTGTCTCATCAATTTGCAGGCGCTGCGGCAGATGTGCCTCGGCCACCTCGTCGCCGACGTGGTCGCCATTATCGGCACGCTCGACATCGTGCTGGGGGAAATTGACAGGTAGTAGTCAGTAGTCAGTAGTCAGTAGCCAGCATGAAGATGCGTTTACTACTGACTACTGACTACTGGCTACTGACTACTCATGAGAATCATTTGCCTCTCACCACAGGAAATGACGCGCGCGGCGTTCGCGCCTTACGGCGTGTTGCTTGACGAGCGCGGCTCGGTGGAATTGGACTTGGGCGGGGGCGTGCCGAGCATGACGGGCGCGACGAGCGAACGGCGGCCCTTCCGCTTCGACTTCATGGCGCGCCACCGGCAGACGATGCAGGTCTTTTCGCCGCTGGTCGAGTCGCGCTCGATCATCTGCGTCGCGCCGCCGAACGCCGGGCGCGCGCCCGACCCGGAGGCGGTCGTCGCCTTCCTCGGGGCGGCCTCGTTCGGTGCGGTGT
>JBOGOY010000080.1:0-3403 GCA_050748185.1 Pyrinomonadaceae bacterium | reverse complement strand
GCCTTACGCCTATCACAAAGGCACTTGGCACACGCCGCCCTTCGCGCTCAGCCAGTGGTCCTCTTACCTCGTCGTGGATCGCGCGGGAACGCTCGACGATGATTACGAGTTAGTCGATCTGAAGGCCGTGCATCAATGCGTGTTTGAGATTGAAGTTTGAAAGAGCCAATCAGCGATCAGCTTTCAGCAATCAGCCAGACGGGTTGTTGAATTCGATGATCGCCGACGCTGACAACTATGAACATGTTCGGCATTTTCGCTCCGCCCGATCTGATCAACGACCTGTTGCTGAAGTTCTTCGGCGAGCAGGCGGTCAACCACGTCGTCTGGCCGTTTATCCAGATCGGCGCGGTGGTCACGGCGATCGCGGCGTGGGCGGCCTATGCGACTTACTTAGAGCGCAAGATTTCGGCCTTCATGCAGGCGCGCTTGGGGCCGATGCGCGTCGGGCCGTGGGGGCTGTTGCAGCCCATTGCCGATGCGATCAAGCTGCTCACCAAAGAGGACATCAAGCCGGACAAGGCCGACCCCTACATTTTCTTCTTCGCGCCGTTCATCTCGGTGGCCGCCGCCTTCATCGTCTTCGCCGTCATCCCCTTCGGGCCGGACTGGGCTGTGATCACGGATGTCAACATCGGCCTGCTGTTTGTGCTTTCGGTCTCTTCGGTTGGCGTGCTGGCGCTGATCCTCGCCGGCTGGGCGTCCAACTCGAAGTACGCGCTGTTGGGCGGCCTGCGTTCTTCGGCGCAGATGGTTTCCTACGAGGTGGCGATGGGGCTCGCGCTCATCGGCGCGCTGATGTTCGCGCGGACGCTCTCGCTCTCAGGGATCGTTACGGCGCAGGGGCTCGACTCCGTCTGGTACATCTTCTACCAGCCGCTCGGCTTCCTCGTCTTTCTCATCAGCGGGATCGCGGAGAACAACCGCGCGCCGTTCGATCTGCCGGAGGCGGAGTCGGAACTGGTCGCCGGCTTTCACACGGAATACTCGGGGATGCGTTGGTCCCTCTTCTTCATGGCCGAGTACGCGGCGATGATCGTCGTCTCGGCGGTGACGACCGCGGTCTTCCTCGGCGGCTGGTATTTCCCCTTCGTCTGGGGGCTGACCGAGGCGCGCGGCCACCACACGCTTTACGTAGTCATCAGCCTCGGCGTCTTCGTCGCGAAGATGTCCGTGTTGCTCTACACCTACTTCTGGCTGCGCTGGACGTTCCCGCGCTACCGCTACGACCAACTGATGGATCTCGGTTGGAAGTGGATGATCCCGACGGCGCTCTTAAACATCGCGCTCTCGGCCATCTCCATCTTCGTCGTGCAGGCGCTCGACGGCTGGCGCGGCCTCAACACGGTCGAGTCGATCAGCCGCGGCGTCAATCTGACGGCGACGGGCAAGGGAATCATGATCGCCTTTGGCATCGCCGGTCTCTTCGTCGCCGCCGCGATGCTGTCGCGCCTCAACTGGCGCTCGCGCGATTTCAACCTGAAGAAGCAGCGCCGACAGATCCGCCTCGTGAGCGGCGCGCCCGTCAAAGCGACGACAACGCCTGCGGCTGATGAGGTCGCAGTCCAAGTTTAAGGTTTCAGGTTTCGGGTCTCAGGTCGCGTCGTTTTCAACCTGAAACCTGAAACTTGAAACCTGAAACTTCACAGCTTAAACCGAGGTTCTTATGCCAGCAGTTTACGTTCCCGTGCCGACGTGGAGAGAGAAGCTAAAACGCTTCTTTCTCGTCGATCTGATTCAAGGGCTCAAGCTGACGCTAAAGTTCAACGTCGGCGCGTTGACCGACAAGGATTCGGTCGCGGGCAAGGGTATCTACACCGAGCAGTATCCGAAGGTCAGGCCCGAGGTCGCGCCACGCTTCCACGGCGCGCCGCGCCTCAACATGGACCCCGAGACGCACGAGACGCTCTGCATCGCCTGCAACCTCTGCGCGCTGGCTTGTCCTGAAGACTGCATCGACGTGATCCCGGTGGACATCGAGATCATCACCGCCGGCAAGCCGCGCAAAAAGAAAGTGCTCGACGAGTTTATCTTCGACACCTCGCGTTGCATGTTCTGTGCCCTCTGCCAAGAGGCCTGCCCGACCGCCTGTCTCGAACTGACGCAGGAGTTTGAACTCGCCACCTACTCGCGCGCCGGCTTCGTCTGGAACCGCGAGATGCTGGAGATGGGGCGGGAAACGATTAAGTACGAAGCGTAAACGAAACGATGAATGCGAAATGATGAATGATGAATTCAAATCAAAACCGCATTTGTCTTTCATTCATCATTCATCATTTCGCATTCATCATTTAGGGCTATGACTTTAACGGGCTGGTCGGCCGCATTCTTCTGGCTGTTCGCGGTGGCGGCACTGGTGACGGCGCTGTTGACGATCCTCGCGCGCAATGCCGTCCACGCGGCGCTGTTCCTGATCTCGACGCTCGTCTCGGTGGCGGCGCTCTACGTCATGCTGGGTGCGGAGTTCATCGCGGGCGTGCAGATTCTGGTTTACGTCGGTGGCGTGATGGTGCTGTTCCTGTTCGTCATCATGCTGGTCAACGTCAGTGCCGAAGAGCGCGAGCATGTGCAGTTGTTCAACCGCCCGGCGCAGGTGACGACCGCCGCGATCGTGTTGACGCTGCTCTCGCTCGGCTTCATCTACGCCATCCGGCAGGGTTACGGCGGGATGCAGGATCGCGACGGGCTGGGCGATCCGGCGCGGCGCGAAGAGATCGCCGCGCAGCGCGCAGCGCGCGACCGGGAGTTGCCGAACGCCGCGACGCAGACGACCAAGCTCTCGCGCGACACGGAGGCGGTCGCCAACAGTCTCTACCGGTTCGGCTCGTTGCCCTTCGAGATCGCCAGCGTTTTGCTGCTCGTCGCCATCGTCGGTTCCGTGATGCTTGCGCGCACGGCGCGGCAGGAGCGGGCCGTGGACGACTTGGAGTCGGAGGCGTCGCCGGGTTTGGGGCCGCCAAATCAGGAAATATAACTATTGAGGTAAGCGGCGCGCGATGGGGTTGAACTCTGACCTAAGAAACTCCGAACGGAACTTATCAGCGAGCCTGCGAAGCAGGCGGCAGAATGTAGCCCCGCGCGTGAGCGCGGGGCTACATGCGCCCCCGAATTTATGAGCCCGTGAAACGGGCGGCAGAGAACCACCTCATGGAACCCGTTTCTGTCGCCCGCTTCGTGGGCTTGAGAGTGAAAACGAACGCTCACCCCGCGCTCACGCGCGGGGCTACACTCTTGCCGCCCGGCTAAAGCAGGCTCGTTGACTCTCGCCGCTCAAGATGCGCGTCGCGTAACATGAGTACCCACCGTCTTTCACCGAGTTTAATACTTGATCCCTTCTTTGTCCCGACGCGCGCTTATCCGCTAAGATGAGACGCTTTTCAAATAACACTTTACACATCAGGAG
>JBOGOY010000079.1:0-9696 GCA_050748185.1 Pyrinomonadaceae bacterium | reverse complement strand
CCCGACACCCGACACCCGCTTTCTTGACACTGTGCGCGCGGCGTCTTAAATTGAACAGGCTTTCCAGAGACTTGTAATCAGCGTGGTAGCGCGCTCCTGCCGGGCCGCCCCTCTCTGTGGCGAAAGGGACTCGGGACTAAAGCGACTGTGGCCGAAGACACGACTGAGATCACACTGCCGAGCCGTATCGAGTCGATCGCCGAAGCGGCCGAGGCAGCCGCCGCAGTGGCGGGCCGGATGAAGTTGAGTGAAGAGGTGTCCTTCGGGCTCGATCTGGCCGTGCGCGAGGCCGTCACCAACGCGGTGCTGCACGGCAACAAGCAGGACGCAGCCAAGCCGGTCGAGGTGGCGTTCAAGCGCGCGGGCGCGGAACTAGTCGTAACGGTCCGGGATCGCGGCACGGGCTTCGACCCGACGACGCTCCCTGATCCGACCGACGCGCAGAATCTATTGAAGGCTTCCGGGCGCGGCATCCTCTTTATGCGGACTTTCATGGACTCGGTCGAATGGGACCAACACCCCGGCGGCGGGACTGTCGTGCGGATGACGAAGAAACTATAGAGTAAGCAGTAAGCAGCAAAAGATCGAGAGCCTGACTACTGACTACTGACCACTGACTACTGACCACTTGCACTAAGGAGAATTCCCTCTCATGGCTGAATTGAATGTCACAGAGCGTCAAGCCGGAGACGTGACCGTGCTTGATCTGAGCGGCAAGATCACCATCGGCGAAGGCAGCGTCTCGCTCCGCAGCGCGATCCGCCGTTTGATCGAGGAAGGCAAGAAGAAGATCCTCTTGAACCTCTCGAACGTCAACTACGTCGATTCGAGCGGCATCGGCGAGCTGGTTTCCAGCTTCACCACGCTCAACCGCGAGGGCGGCCAATTAAAACTCCTCCACCTGACCCAGAAGATTCAGGATTTGCTCGCGATCACCAAGCTGCTGACCGTCTTCGACACCTACGATGACGAGTCCTCGGCGCTCAACAGTTTCAAATAGGGGCCGGGTGTCGGGGGCCGGGGGTTCAGTAAAAGCATTTCTTTACCGACGCCCGACACCCGACACCTGACACCCGCTTTATGTTTCGCAAAACTTTCCGCCGTCTGCTCGCGGTTGACGATCCGCCCGAGCGGACGGCGCTCGCTTTTTCCGTCGGCGTCTTCATCGCCTTCTCGCCCTTCCTCGGCCTGCACACGATCATGGCGACCACGCTCGCCTTCGCCTTCCGCTTCAATAAGATCGCGATCTACGCGGGGACGTTCATCAACAACCCCTTCCTGACGCTTGTGCCGATCATCGTCGTCTCCTACTGGCTCGGCGCATTCGTCATGGGCCGCCCCGTCGATCTCCCAGACGAAGGGTTGCGACTGCTGAGAGAACCGCGCCTGCTCGACGGCTCATACTGGCGCCAACTCGGCACACACCTCTGGGACGTGGTGGTGCCCTTTTCGGTCGGCGGCACGCTCCTCTCCGTCGTTTGTTCTCTCGCGGCCTATCCTGTAACTTTAGGGCTCCTGCGCGCGAGAAAAGGCAAGGATGAAGGCGGAAGGATGAAGGATGAAGTAGAGCGCGGTCGCGAGTGAGGTTTGAGCATTGATCGAAGTTTGAACCCTAATCAGTACGGGCATCCTTTCCGTTTCATCCTTCATCCCTCATCCTTCATCCTTTGGCCCTCTCCCGGCGCGAACATCGACGACATTTATGAGAAAGCAATTTTTTATTCTGGCCGCTGCCGCGCTGACCTGCACGCAGGTGTTCGCGCAGACGCAGCCGCCGCGACCGCGGCCGACGCCCAACGCCCAACCGAACCGAACCGCTCCTTCGCAAACAGCGCAACAACGCGGCTCCGGCTCGCTTGACTTGTCAGACTACGGTGTGCGGATCGCACCCGACCAACGCCTCATCGTGATGATGGCCGCGCTCGAAGCCGCGGGTCTGGAGTTGAATCCGGCGGGGCGGGCGACCACCGTCTTCCGCGCGCAGGTCCGTAAGGATTTCGCGGCCCTCGACGCCGATCTGCAAGGGCGACTGCGCCGCTTTTACGAACTTAACAAACTAAAAGACCCGGCCGCGACGCCGGCCGCGCAGGCCGCGCGCTACGTCTCGCTGGCTCTCGCGCTCGGTGAGCCGCCCGCGTTCGAATCGCCCGCGCACACCGAAGACCTCGGCGCGGGCGTGCTCGACTTGCTCGATTTTGTCCCGCTGCTGCGCGAGTTCTATCGCCAGTCGGGTATCGGTGAGCGACTGCCCGCCTACCTGCGCGATCATCAGGCCGAGGGTGATCGCCTGCGCCGGCCGGCCGCCGAGATGATCGACTCGGTCATCTCCTACCTGCGCACGCAGCCGCAGACCATCGTCTTCGAGCGCGTACAGACGAACAGTTCCGCGCAGGCACGGAAAGATAAGAAGAAGGACGCGCGCCCAGTCTTCGTGACGCGCGAGCGCGACCGGCGCTTCATCGTCGTCCCGGACCTGCTGGCCGCGCCCGGCGCGACCAACTTCCGCATCATCGGCGACGACTATTACGTGATCGTGCCCTACGGCGCGGGCGTCAACACGCCCGAGGTGCGCCGCGCCTACCTGCAATTTGTTTTCGATCCGCTCGTGCTGCGCTTTAGCCGCGAGATCGCGCTCAGGCGCGCCGACCTGCGCAAGCTGATGGACGGGCGCGCCGGGCAGCAGCAGCCCGCACCGGACGCATCCACGCTCGACATCTTCGACACGGTCGCCCGCTCGCTGGTCGCCGCGGCAGACGCGCGCATGACCTTCAACGCGCGCTCGCAGGCTCTGACCGTGGCGACGAGCGCACGCTTGCGGCAGACGCCCGAAGCCGAGCGCCCGCGCGTCGCCCAAGAGGCGCAAGCCGAACGCACCGCGCTCGAGGACGAACTCGCCGCCCAACTCGCCGACGCCTACGAACGCGGCGCGCTACTCTCGTTCTACTTCTCCGAGCAGTTTCGCGGCTTGGAAGTCTCTGGCTTCGATGTCTCGAACTTCTTCACCGACATGATCGCCCGCGTCGATCCCGATCGCGAACTGAAGCGACCCGAAGATTACGCCGCCCCGCGCGAGCGTGCGCTGGCGGCGCGTCGGGCGCGCCAGCAACAGGCGGCAGCAACCATCAACAATTCGACCATCGAAGGCCCCGAGGCGGCGCGGCGTGAGGCGCTGATCAAGAGCCTCGACGAGGCGAACGAGTTGCTGCGGCTGAAGAAGTATGAGGAAGCGGAGACGCGCCTGCGCGCGTTGATGAAGGACTATCAGGGCGAGCCGCGCGTCTTCTTCACGCTCGCGCAGGTCGCCAGCAGTTCGGCACAGGACGCCTTTGACGAAAAGTTGCGCGACGACCGCCTAAACCTCGCGCTCGCCAACTACCGCTTCGCCGTTCAGCAGGCGTCAGCCGAAACCGACCGGCCGCTGCTGTCGCGCGCCTACACGGAGATGGGTCGCATCCTCGCCTTCTTCGACCGAAACGAAGAGGCGCTCAAAGCCTTCGACGCCGCTATCGCGCTCGGCCCGGTTGAGGGTGGCGCGCACAGGGAAGCGACCGCGGGTAAAGCTCAACTCACCAGACAACCTTAAAGGGGAAATGATGAAGGCGGAATGATGAATGATGAATGAAGAGCAAGTTGTCTTTCATTCATCATTCCGCATTCCGCCTTCATCGTTTCTGCTTCGTAGTTAATCCGTTCCTACAACTTCACAAAATCGGAGACGGCAACCTCAACGGCGATAAGCGCGGCGCGGCCTTCAAGCGCGGCAGCGCGCGGAGCGCGGGCGTGACGGTCCTGAATCCGTTAACGCGCGACCGCGGGGCGAGCGCGGCGACCGGGGCGACCATGCGAATCTTCGGCCCTTCGAACTTGGGCATTTCGCGCTTCTCCGGCGTCACCTTCAGTTGGCGCGCTCTTTTGTCGCGCACCATCGTTAGCGTCACGTCGCCTTCCTGCTGGCGGTTAATCTGGCGAGAGAGGTCGCTTGTGTCGTCGATGTTTGTCCCGTCCACTTCCGTAATCACGTCGCCGGCCTTCAAGCCGGCTTTGGCCGCCGGGCTGTTCTCGCTGACCGAAGTGACGAGCACGCCCGACTTGCCACTGATACCGAAGTAGTCCGCGAGTTGTGCGGTCAGGGGCGTGGTCGAGACGCCGAGGCGACGGCCGCCGCCGAAGAAGATGTTCGGGAATCCCCCGCCGCCCTCGACGTGCGGCAGCATCTCAAACTGGCGACCCAACTCCTCCGAACGCTTCCGCCACTCTTCCGTGTCGAAGCCGCGCAACTCCTCGCCCGGCTTCAAGACGAAACCCTCGGCGTTGCGGCGGCCACCTAGCAGGCTCTCGCGCTTGCCGAGCGTCACCGACAATTCTTGCTCCACGCCGTTGCGACTAACGGTCAGGCGCGCGGTGTGTTGCGGGGCGGATTCGCCGATCAAGCGCCGCAGTTTGGCGACGCTCGTCACCGGCTCGCCGTCAAAACGCAGAATCACGTCGTTCTTTTGCAGGCCGGCTTTCGCCGCCGGGCCGTCCGCCGTAACGGCGGCTACGCCCGCGCCGCGCGGCTCGCCCGACAACTGGTAACGGCCCGCGTTCTCTTTCGTCACCGGTTCGAGTTGGACGCCGAGAAAGTTGCCGCCGTCGCCGAGTTGGAAGACGAACGTGCCGGGCTTGTCGTCCTGCACGGACGCGGTCGCCGGCGTCTGCGCCCATGCGACGCCGGACGCCAGCAGCACGACGCCGCAGGTCAGGAGCAGGGATTTCTTGGTCATGGCGAAAATTCCTCCGATCAGGGTTATTCATTTGGTTTCACGTCGCGGGCCGGCGGCCGGTTCCGAAAGTTTTGGGCGGCGCCCAGTGTGTCCACGGGGAACAGCTATCACCGCGGAGACGCAGAGCAGGCGCAGAGGGACGCAAAGAGTTGGCGGTTTTATTCTGCGTCAACTCTGCGCTTCCTCTGCGCCTCCGCGGTAAACTTGTTAATAGCTTGTACCAGTCAGGCCGCGACGCTACACTTGCGTCTGTCGTTTCAGTCACCCTGCCCGTATTCTCCACGCGATGAAAATTCTCGACATCGGCTGCGGCAAACATAAGACGCCCGGGGCGATCGGGATTGACTTTAACCCGCGCTCGGACGCCGACGTGATTCACGATTTGGACAACGTGCCGTATCCGTTCCCAGACGACGAGTTCGACCTCGTCATCGGCAATCAGGTGATCGAGCACCTCGCGGACGTGCTGGCCGTCGTCGCCGAACTCCACCGTGTCGCGCGGCCCGGCGCGATCATCCGCCTCGACACGCCGCACTATTCCGACATCGCCTCGTACACGGACCCGACGCACCGCCGCCACCTGACGACCGAATCCTTCGCCTATTTCACGGGCGATCGCTCGGACTTCGACTTCTACAGCCATGTCCGCCTGCGCCCGCGGCTGGTGCGCGTCACGATGCTCAAGCTATGGCGCGCCGTCGGCTTTGAACTCCTCGTCAACAGTTGCAACCGCTACCCCGCGCTGCGCTTCTTCCGCCGCTTCTGGGAGCAATACCTGTGCTTCGTGGTGCGCGGCAAGACGATCTATTTCGAGTTTGAGGTTATCAAGTGAGCAAGGCAGCCACGGGTGACTTCCAAAAACATGGAACGCCCGCGCCGCCGCCGCGAGAAGAGTCGCAATCAAGACACAGGAGAATGCTATGAAGAAAATCAGTCTGCTGGCCCTCGTCGCTACGCTCGCACTACTGCTCGGCGGGTGGGTCCGCGCCACCGTCGCGCAAAACGCCGAAGAGGCCGCGATCCGCCAAGCCGTCGAACATTACATCCGCGGCCACGCCACCGGCGATGGCGCGCACTTTCGCAAAGTCTTTCACCCGGACTCGAAGCTCTTCTCGATCCGCGACGGCAAGATCGCGCAACTCACCAGCGAGGAGTACATCGCGCGCGCGCCCGGCAAGCCCCCCGCCGATGAGGCGCAGCGCAAGCGCAGCATCGACTCGATCGACATCTCCGGCAACGCCGCGATGGTCAAGATTACACTCGACTACCCACAGGTCCGTTTCACCGACTACATGTCGATGCTCAAAATCGACGGCGAGTGGCGGATCGTCAACAAGACTTTTTACGCTGAGTCGAAAAACAAAGGATGAAGGATGAAGGATGAAATTGGCTTACTTTCATCCTTCATCCTTTCCGATACACTTCGCGCCCGTCGCCCAACTCCACCGCCAGTTTGCCTTCGGAGTGCGCGTAGTCGAGGTGCGCTACGGCCTCGGAGACGGCGAGGAAGCGGTGTACGTCGTCCGCGTCGGGGAAGAGACCGCGCGACACGTCCCACGCGGTCGCGCCCTGCTTGGGGACCAGTTCCAACACGCCCGCCTGCCGCTCGCGGATCGAGCGCAGGTAGCGGTTGAATAGCTCTTCGTAGTCGCGCACCGGCTCGCCGTGGCCGCCGTGGACCAGTGTCGGCGACAAGGAGCGCAGGCGCGCGAGACTGACGAGGTATTCGGCGAGCGAGAGAAAACGTCGCGATGGATCGACCGGATCGGGCGAGAGCACCGGGTTCGGCGTGACGCGCTTCAGCACACAATCGCCCGCGAAGATCGTCCGGTCCGCCTCGCGCAAAAACGAGCACGATCCGGGCGTGTGCCCCGGCGTGTGGATAACCCGCAGCACGCCCGACGCGAACTCTAATTCCTCTTCGTCCTTCAACTCGTGAAACTCGTGATCTTCGAGCGCGTCGGCCCAGCGGCGCACGCCCTCATAGACGCGGCGCATCTCGGCGATCTCCGAATCGGGCACGCCCGCGCGCACCAGCAAGTGCCGGTGCTCTTCATATGCCAGACGCCCCGCCCGATGCCCCGTCTCCCACGGGTGGACCAACACCTCCGCGTCCTTCGCCTCATCGCGGACGGTCTTTGCCAGCCCGCAGTGATCCTCGTGCGCGTGCGTCAGCACAATCCGCCGCACGTCCGCCAGCCGAAAGCCCGCCCGCCTCATCCCGTCGCGCAAGGCTTCGACCGCCTCATGCGTCTTCGGTCCCGTGTCGATGAGCGTGATGGGGTCTTCCGCGATCAGATAGACGTTGACGGGGCCGATGTAGAAGGGCGTCGGGACAGAGAGGGGTATAACTCGCATAATCGTAGCCAGTAGCCAGTAGCCAGTAGCCAGTAGAAAGCAGGAAGTTGCGCCTTCGCTCGTCCTACTGGCTACTGGCTACTGACTACTGGCTACTGCTTTTCAGTACGTGTACTTGTTCGCGCCGATCAGCACGTCGGCGATCCGCTGGCGGGCGGCGACGGTGTTGACGGGCGTGTGCTTGGTAAAGCGGCGCAACGCAGCCAACAGCGTCCGCAGTTCGTCGCCTTCGGCCATCGCCGCGAGTGTGTTTTTGGCGTTCGCCTCGACGCGCTCGACGGCGTCGTTGCAGAAGACGCTCACCATGTCGAGGTAACGCGCCGCCACCTCTTCGCCCTCGGAAGCGGCGAGCTTTTGCGCGCGCAGGATGGCCGACTCCATCGCGTAGGCGTCCATCACGATGTCCGAGATGCCGATCAGAACCTCCTGCTGTTCGGAGAGGCCCATCATGTACTTCTGCGCCGCTGTACCGAGGACCATCAGCGCCACCTTCTTCGCGTTCGCGGCGAGCTTAGTCTCGGCGGCGAGCACGCCTTCGTCTTCGTCGAGCGACGGCAGCGAAGGCGACAACACCTCGTCCATCAGTTTCTGCGCGGCGGGCAGCAGCCCTAACTGTCCCGACATCGCACGCTTCATCAACATGCCGGGGACGAGCATCCGGTTGATCTCGTTGGTCCCCTCGAAGATGCGGTTGATGCGCGCGTCGCGGTAAGCCTGCTCCGCCGGATAGTCGGCCGAATAGCCGTAGCCGCCGTAGATCTGGACCATCTCGTCGGCGACGAAATTGCAATACTCGGACAAGAGCACTTTGACGATCGAGCACTCGGCGGCGTACTCCTCGATGGCGCGCAGTTTCGCGTCCGGGTTCTTGGTATCGCCGATGGCCGTCTCGATCATGCCGAGCGTGCGATAGACCATACTTTCGCCGACCCACGTCCGGAGCGCCATCTCGGCCAGTTTCGCCTTGATCGCGCCGAAACTGGAAATTGACTTGCCGAACTGGTGGCGCTCGTTGGCGTAGCGCACCGCCTCGTGCATCATCAGCTTCATCCCGCCGACGCACATCGCGCCCAGCTTGAAGCGCCCGATGTTGAGGATGTTGAAAGCGATCTTGTGGCCCTTGCCGACCTCGCCTAAGAGGTTCTCGACCGGCGTGGTAACGTTCGACAGCACGAGCGCCGTCGTCGAAGAACCTTTGATACCCATCTTGTGCTCTTCGGCCCCGTTGGTCAGACCCTCTTGGCGTTCGACCACGAAAGCCGAGAACTTGTCGCCGTCCACTTTGGCAAAGACCACGAAGATGTCGGCGAAACCGCCGTTGGTGATCCACATCTTCTCGCCGTTCAAGACGTAGTGCGTGCCGTCTTCGCTCAAACGCGCGGTAGCTTTGGCGGCGAGCGCGTCTGAGCCCGAGCCCGATTCGGTCAGCGCGTAGGCCGTGATCAGTTCGCCCGAGGCGATCTTCGGCAGATAGTTGCGCTTCGCCGCTTCGGTGCCGAAGTACATGATCGGCAGCAGCCCGATGCCCGACTGCGCGCCCATCGTCGTCGCGAAAGAGGCCGAACGGCCGGTGTTCTCGCCGACCAGCGCGCCGCTCGTCTGATCGAGCCCGAGGCCGCCGTACTCTTCCGGGATGTTGACGCCGATGAGGCCCAACTCCGCCCCCTTGCGGACCAGTTCGCGCGCCAACGCCCAGTCGTGCTTCTCCAACTCAGGCGTCGCCGGGCGCACCTCGTTGTCCACAAATTGCCGCGTGGTGTCGGCGATCATGCGGTGCTCTTCGGTGAAATCTTCGGGTGTGAAAACCTCTTCGGGCGTGCTCTCTTCGAGCAGGAAGCTGCCGCCCACAACGACTTTTTTATCTTCGGCTACGGCTGACATGTGTTCGCTCCTTTCAATCGCAAAAGTGAGCGGTAAGCAGTAAGCAGTGATTTTTCTGAGCTGCATACTGCTTACCGCTCGCTGCTCACTGCTTACATTCTTTCAAATATTCCCGCGGCGCCCATCCCGCCGCCGACGCACATCGTAACCATCGCGTAACGGCCGTTGCGGCGTGCCAGTTCGCGCAGGACCGAGGCCGTCAGCTTCGCTCCCGTACAGCCCAAAGGGTGACCGAGCGCGATCGCGCCGCCGTTGACGTTCACTTTTTCGGGATCGAGGCCGAGCGTCTTGATGACCGCGAGCGATTGCGCGGCGAAGGCTTCGTTCAACTCGATCAAGTCGATCTGGTCGAGCGTCAGGCCGGCGATCTTCAACACCTTCGGGATCGCGTGAACGGGGCCGATGCCCATCTCTTCGGGCGGGCAGCCGGCGGTGGCGTAGGCGACAAAGCGCGCTAACGGCTTGAGATTCAACGCGCGGGCGCGCTCGTCAGACATCACGACCGCGGCGGCTGCGCCGTCCGACATCTGCGAGGCGTTGCCGGCGGTAATGGTCCCCTTGACGTGGAACGCGGGCCGCAGTTTCGCCAGAGACTCTTCCGACGTGTCGCGGCGCACGCCCTCGTCCTTATCAAACTTCATCTCGCGCCGCTGCTTTTTTCCGCGCTCGTCCAACTCTTCGAGCGTGACGGCGA
>JBOGOY010000078.1:0-9726 GCA_050748185.1 Pyrinomonadaceae bacterium | reverse complement strand
CAACAGTCTGATCTCGGCTTCGACCCGCGGAACATTTTGGTGTTGAACGTCAACCCGCCGCTTACGCAGAAATACCTTCAGGATGATACACGCTCGACGCTCTACCGGCGGATTCTGGAAGAGGTCGCGGCGGTGCCGGGCGTTGAGAGCGTGGCGGCGAATTCCGGCCCGCCGCTGGCGAGCTTTGGATTGAATTTCGGATTCACCGTCGAAGGACGCGAGACCAATACAAGCGACAAACAGGAAGCGTTTTACAGCGCGATCAGCCACAACTATTTTCAGACGATGGGCGTCGCCTTGCGCGCCGGACGCGAATTTACGGAACACGATAAGGCAGGAGCGCAAGCCGTCGTGATCATCAACGAAACAATGGCGCGTCGTCTCTTCCCGGAGGTCAACCCAATCGGGCAACGGCTCAAGATTAAGCATTACATGGGTGGGTCGGTGTCACATGAAATCGTCGGTGTCGCGCGGGACGCGAAGCAGGGAAATTTGAGCGATCAGATCGGAAGCGAGATGTACGTCCCAGATCAACAGTACCCGTGGCTTTCGACGGTGCTGGTCGTCCGCGCGAAGATCGATCCCGCGAGCCTCGTCGAATCAGTTAAGCGAGCGGTCTCGTTGGTGGACAAGGACCAGCCGGTGACGAACGTCAAGACGATGGACCAATTACTGTCGGACTCGGTCGCGCAACCGCGCTTCTATACCCTGCTGCTTGGCATCTTCGCCGTCGTCGCGCTGGTGCTGGCGGGCGTCGGCATCTACGGCGTGATGTCCTACTCGGTGACGCAACGCACCCACGAGATCGGCGTGCGGATGGCCCTCGGCGCGCAAAAAGGCAACGTGCTGCGGCTCGTCGTCGGGCAGGGCATGCTGCTCGCCCTCGTCGGCGTCGCGCTCGGACTCGTCGGGGCGTTCGCCTTGACGCGCGTCATGGCGAGCCTGCTGTACGGCGTCAGCGCGACCGACCCGTTAACCTTCGTCGGCGTCCCCGTGCTGCTCGCTGTGGTGGCGCTCATCGCCTGCTATCTGCCGGCGCGGCGCGCGACGAAGGTCGATCCGATAGTTGCGCTTAGACACGAATGAGCCGCTTGAAGAACTTGAGAGGTGCATGATGGCAAGTTTGTGGCAAGACCTTCGTTACGGCGCGCGGATGCTATGGAAGAAGCCCGCTTTCACAGTCGTTGTCGTGGTTACACTCGCTCTGAGCGTCGGCGCGAACACGGCGCTCTTCAGCGTCGTGGACGCGATGCTGTTGAAAAAATTGCCGGTCAGGGAGCCGGACCGGCTGGTGTTGTTCCAAGCGCAAGCGCCGGAGAAGTTCAGCTATGGCAGCTATAACGGCAGCACGAGTCGCGACCCGGCGACGGGACTGCGAGTGATGACCTCGTTCCCTCATCAAAGCTTCACGCGGCTGCGGGCGCAGGAGAGCGCGCTGTCGGACATCTTCGCTTTCGGCAACGTGGGCTTCAACGTGCAGGCGGACAGGCAGGCCGATGTCGCGAGCGGGCAGGCCGTATCAGGCAATTACTTCGTCGGCTTGGGCGTGCCGGCGCTCATTGGGCGCACGCTCACGGACGAAGATGACAAGGCGGCGGCGACTCCAGTCGCGGTGCTCAGCCATCGTTACTGGCAGCGTCGGTTCGGCGGCGATGTGGCCGTCGTGGGCCGGCAGATCAGCCTTAACAACGTCGCCTTCACTGTCGTCGGCGTGACGCCGCGGGGCTTCGAGGGGGCGGGGCAAGTCGGCTCTTCGCGCGACATCTCGATTCCGCTGGCGTGGGAGCCGGCGGTCAGCGCCGGGCGCTCGCGGTTGGAGGGCGCAGGGGAGGCGTGGCTGCGGCTGATGGGCCGACTCAAGCCGGACGCTACGCCTGAGCAGGCGCGCGCGCAGTTGGAAGGCATCTTCCATCAATCCGTCGCCGAGCACCGCGCGGCGCGGCAGACGCAGGCGCGAGGCGGAGACCCGATCAAGCCGCTGGAGCCGAAAGACTATCCGCGGCTCGCTCTCGTCTCCGGCAGCCAAGGTGAGATGAACACGCGGCAGTTCTATGAGCGTCCGCTCTACCTGCTGCTCGGCGTGGTCGTGCTGGTCTTATTGATCGCGTGCGCGAACGTGGCGAACCTACTGCTGGCGCGCGCCTCGTCGCGGCAGCAGGAGATTGCGGTGCGGCTGGCGCTTGGCGCGAGCCGCTGGCGCATTCTCCGGCAACTGCTCACCGAGAGCGTGCTGCTCGCCGGCTTGGGCGGCGCGCTCGGCGTCCTCTTTGCGCTCTGGATTAAAGACGGGCTGCTGATGGTGGGCGACTGGGGCGGCGCGCGGATGACTACGCTCGACCCCCAACTCGATCTACGTGTGTTCGGCTTCACCTCCGCGCTGTCGCTGTTGACGGGACTGCTCTTCGGCCTCGCCCCCGCATGGCGGGCGACACGCATTAACGTGACGCCCGCGCTCAAGGATAGTACGCGGGGTTCGAGCGCCGCCTCGCGCTCGCTGTTGAGTAGAACACTGATCGTGGCGCAGGTGGCGCTGTCGTTATTGCTACTCGTCGGCGCGGGCCTGTTTCTGCGAACGCTCGTCAACCTGCAACGCATCGAGACCGGCTTCAACGCGCACAACCTGCTGCTGTTCAGCGTCGAGCCGGGGTTGATCGGTTACAAAGACGAGCGGCTGGCGCATCTTTACCGGCGGATGGCCGAGCGGCTCGAAGCCGCGCCCGGCGTGCAGGCCGTCACATTCTCACGTAACGCCTTGCTGTCGGGCGGGCATAGCAGCCGAGACATCTACCTGCCGGGCGCGGCGGGGCCGGACGGCAAAATCAGGGCGGACGAAATCTACGTCCATCAGGTGCGCGAAAACTTCTTAGAGGCGATGGAGATTCCGCTCCTCGCCGGCCGCCGCCTCGCCACTCAGGACGACGAGCGCGCGCCCAAAGTCGCCGTCGTCAATCAGACCTTCGTCAGCCGTTACTTTCCGAACGAAAGCGCGCTCGGCAAGCGGTTCAGTTTCGATCCCAAGAAGCCCGGCCAGATCGAGATCGTCGGCGTCGCCCGTGACACGAAGTACACGCGCCAGCGCGACGAGATTCCGCCGACGGTTTACTTGCCGTGGGCGCAGGAACTGGCCGCACTCAGGGGCGCGACGTTTGATGTCCGCACGGCGGGCAACCCGACCGCCGCCGTCGCCGCCGTGCGCGAGGCCGTGCGCGATGTGGACGCGAACTTGCCGCTCAACAACATCAGGACGCAACTCGAACAGGCAGACGAGACACTCGCGATGGAGCGGCTCTTCGCCAAGCTCTTCAGTCTCTTCGGCCTGCTCGCGCAGCTACTCGCCGCCATCGGATTGTACGGCGTCTTGGCCTACTCGGTCGCCCAGCGGACGCACGAGATCGGCATTCGCATGGCGCTCGGCGCCAACCGCCGCGACGTGCTGCGGATGGTGCTGCGCCAAGGGATGACGCTCGTACTCGCCGGCATGGCGCTGGGGCTGGCGGGCGCTTACGTGCTGACTAAATACTTGGAGAGCTTGACCGGGATGCTCTACGGCGTCCCGGCGACGGACCCCTTAACGTTCGCGGGCGTCGTTATCCTGCTCGGCGGGGTCGCCTTGCTGGCCTGCTATCTGCCGGCGCGGCGGGCGACGAAAGTCGATCCGATGATTGCGCTTCGATACGAGTAGCTTCAACTCAGAAAGCGAGAAGTGGGTAATGAATACTCTTTGGCAGGATATACGATTCGCTGCGCGGATGCTCGCCAGAAGCCCGATGTTTAGTGTTGTCGCCGTGCTGTCGCTCGCGCTCGGCATCGGAGCGAACACGGCGATTTACAGTATCGTCCGCGCGGTGTTGTTAAGCCCGTTGCCGGTCGAGAAACCGGAGCATCTCGTAGTCTTCTCCAATGGCGGGATTTCGCAACCGGCGTACACGGATTTTCGTGACCGGAACAATGTTTTGACAGGACTCGCGGCCTACGCTCCACGGGAATTGAGCATGAGCAGAGACGGGCGACCGGAGCTTGTCACAGGCGGCATCGTGACGGGCAATTACTTCTCCGTGCTCGGCGTTCGGACTGTCGTGGGACGCGCTTTTCTTTCCGAAGAAGATCAACCGCACGGCGCACGGCGGGTCGCTGTCATCAGCCACGCTCTCTGGCAACGAAGTTTCGGCGGCGATTCGGAAGTGGCCGGTCAGACTTTTGTTTTGAACGATCAGAAGTTCACGGTGGTGGGCGTCGCGCCGCAAGGCTTCAAGGGCGTCAGATTATCTGAATCACTTGACCTCTGGATTCCCGTCGCGGACTGGTCACAAGTGGTGGCTGGAGAGACGGCGAGGCTTCACATTAACCAGCGCAGTTGGGATTGGCTCTCCGCGGTCGGGCGGCTGAAGGAAGGCGTGAGCATCGAGCAAGCCGGGGCGGAACTAAACATTATTGCCAGCGCATTAGAACAAGCTTACCCGACGGAAACTCCGACAAAATTCAACATTGCCCTCGCTCCAGTGGCGACGGCTGCGACCGGAGTTAAAGCGCGGAAGGAAGTTGTCCGGTTTATCGCTATTCTCTTCGCAGTGGTGGGAATGGCGTTGGCTATCGCCTGCGCCAATGTCGCAAATCTACTGTTGGCGAGGGCGACCGGCAGGCGCAAAGAGATCGCCGTGCGCCTCGCGCTCGGCGCGAGCCGTGCGCGCATCATCAGGCAATTGCTGACGGAGAGCTTGCTGTTGTCATTGCTTGGCGGCGCAACGGGTTTGCTCGTCGCTGTGTGGGCGACAGACGTGTTGGCGGCTTACGAACTGCCCGGTCGAATCGCGATCAGCAATCTCAATCTCGGACTGGATTCCGCAGTACTCGGCTACACATTGCTCGTATCGCTCTTGACGGGCGTGCTTTTCGGTTTAATCCCTGCGCTTCAAGTGTCGAAACCCGACCTCGTTTCGACGATCAAAGATCAAGGCTCGTCACGGACGTTCGCTCGCTCCGGTCTGCGCGATGCTTTCCTCGTGCCGCAGATTGCTCTGTGTCTCGTGTTGCTTATCGGCGCGGGGCTTTTCGTGAAAAGCTTGCGAACAGCACTCGCCATCGATCCCGGCTTCGAGACGGAAAAAGTTGCTCTCGCCTCCGTCAATCTCGGATTGCAACGCTACACCCAAGCGCGTGCGGGGGAGTTCCACCGGCAGGTCATCGAGCGCGTCGAAAGATTGCCCGGAGTCGTTTCGGCAAGTTGGGCGAATTCACCACCCGTCGCGCCGGATTTTTCGCGCGTCGAGAGCATGTCCGTCGAGGGCTACGAACCGCGAGCAGGTGAAAAACTGGAAGCTGAAGTGAACAACGTCGGAGTCAATTATTTCCCAACGGTTGGTGTGCCGCTCGCGCGGGGGCGTGACTTTGACGAGAGGGATCGTGAAGGAACGCCGCTCGTCGCCGTGATCAATGAGACTTTCGCCCGACGATATTGGCCGGAGGCCGACCCCGTAGGCAAGAGCATCTCCTTCGGGAAGGACAAGCGCACGGTGATCGGCGTGGTGAAAGACTCCAAGTATCACAGCTTGAGTGAAGATTCTCTGCCCTTCGTCTATCTGCCGCTCGCTCAAGCCGGGAGTGCCACGCTCGACTCGACCACGCTGCTCGTCCACACGGCGGGCGCTCCGGGCGACATGCTTGCCTCCGTGCGTCGCGAGATAAATTCACTTGACGCGAACCTACCGCTCTTCGGCGTCAAAACGATGAACGAACATCTGGGCGATGCGCTCATGGTGCAACGCTTCGGCTCTACTCTGCTGGGCTTCTTCAGTTTACTGACGCTCGCGCTCGCATCCGTTGGCATCTACGGCGTTGTCTCATACTCCGTCAGTCAGCGCACACGCGAAATCGGCGTCCGCATGGCGCTTGGAGCAAATCAAAGCGCCATTCTGAAACTGATGTTGTGGAGAGGAACTTTGCCCGTTGTGGTTGGCATCGGCGTCGGTCTCGGCATGGCGCTTATCCTGACCCGCGCGATACACGGTTTTCTTTACGGCGTAAGCACGACCGACGCGGCAACATTTATCAGCGCCGCGCTGCTTTTAGGTGTCGTCGCGCTGCTCGCCAGCTACATCCCGGCGCGGCGGGCAACGAAAGTCGATCCGATGGTCGCGCTCAGATATGAATGAAGGTGTCAGGTGTCAGGTGTCAGGTGTCAGGTGTCGGTAGAAGGAGCGGTTGTCTTTGGTTCTTCCCGACACCTGACACCCGACACCCGTTCTTGAGGTGTGAATGATGAAAACAATCTGGCAAGACTTGCGCTATGCGGCGCGGATGTTGTGGAAGACTCCGGGATTCACCATCGTCGCGGTCCTCTCGCTGACACTGGGCATCGGCGCGAATACGGCGATTTTTAGTTTCGTCAACGCCGTGTTGCTGAGGGCGTTACCCATCGCCGAGCCGGAACGGCTCGTGTTCGTTTTCAGCAGCACGCGGGCCGAGCCCTACAACGTCGCTCCTTACCCGGATTACGTGGACTACCGCGACCGAAACAAAGTCTTCAGCGGCCTCACCGCTTACTCCGGTATTACCGTGAGCCTGAACAACAGCGAGCAGGTGGAGCAGATTTCCGGAGTGATTGTCGCCGGCAATTATTTTGACGTGCTGGGTGTAAGCGCCCGCGCGGGACGAACCTTCCTGCCGGAGGAAGATCAAACGCCGGGAGCGCATCCGGTCGTCATCATCAGTCACGGGTTGTGGCAGAAGCTCTTCGCGAGCGATGCCAACGCCGTCGGCCAACAACTGCTTTTGAACGGGCAGCCTTTCACCATTGTGGGCGTCGCGCCGGCAGGCTTCGACGGCGCGGAGGCGGGCCGGACGAACGACATCTACGTGCCGATAATGATGCAGGCGGTGGTCCGCCCACCGCGCAGCGGATACTCCGGTGAGATGAATCCCGACTTACTCCGCCGGCGGAACTCGGGGTGGCTGAATATGATCGGCCGTCTCAAACCCGATATCAGCTTCGAGCAGGCGCAGTCCGAAATGAAGGTGCTGGCAAAGCAATTGGAAGACGCTTACCCAGACACGAATAAGGAGGAAACCGCGACGCTCTTTCCGGTCAAGAAGGGCGATCCTGACCAGCGCGGCACGTTGCTCTCCGTCGCCGGGCTGATGTCGGCGGTGGTCGGATTGGTTCTACTGATCGCGTGCGCGAACGTGGCGAACCTGCTGCTCGCGCGGGCCTCCGCCAGACGCAAGGAGATCAGCATCCGTCTCGCGTTGGGGGCGAGCCGCTGGCGCTTGATTCGTCAATTGCTGACGGAAAGCGTCTTTCTATCATTGGTAGGCGGCGCGGGCGGCCTGCTGCTCGCCGTGTGGCTCGTCGATGTCTTGCAATCATATTCGCCGCCGGGCAATTTCTTTCCCGTCGCCTTTGATTTCAGTCTCGACGCGAAGGTGCTGGCCTTCACGCTGCTGCTCTCAGTTCTGACCGGCATCATCTTCGGCATTGCGCCGGCGCTGCAAGCTTCAAATCCCGACCTCGTCCACGCGCTCAAAGACGAGACGGTGGCGCTGCCGGGCAGAAGCTCTTGGGGCTTTCGCGGCTTTAACCTGCGTAACCTGTTGGTCGTCGCACAGGTGGCGCTGTCGCTCGTGTTGTTGATCAGCGCGGGACTATTCCTGCGAAGTCTCCACCGGGCGCAACGCACCGATCCGGGATTCAGCCCGGAGAATGTGCTGTCGATGCCGCTTAACATTCACCTGCTGCGCTACACGAAAACGCAGGGACAAGAGTTTTACCGGCAGGTGATCGAGCGGGTCGAGGCGATACCGGGTGTGCGATCCGCAACACTCTCACGCACACCGCCGCTCAGCGGCGCGAGTCGCCAGAGTACGGTGCTGATTGAAGGCCGAGAGGGACCAGACCGGGCGGGCGGCAGCGAAAGCACAAGCGGGAATCCCGACACGGGACAAAACCTCACCCTCGCCAGTCCCGTCGCGTTGAAATATTTCGAGACGATGAACATCCCCCTGTGGCGCGGGCGCGATTTCACCGCTCAGGACCGCGAAGGCGCGCCGGGCGTCATCATCATCAACGAAACTTTCGCCAGACGTTATTTCCCCGATCAAGACCCGCTCGGCAAACGGCTCAGCTTGAGCGGCGCGCGGGGACCGTGGCTAGAGGTGATCGGCCTCGCCCGCGACGGCAAGTACATCACGCTCGGCGAAACGTCCGCACCGATGGTTTACCAGAGCATTCTGCAACGTCACGAAACCGGGATGACTTTATTGATTCGCACCACGGGCGACGACCCGTCGAACTTCGTCGCCGGAGTGCGCCGCGAAGTGCAAACGGTTGAAAAGAACTTACCCGTCACCAACATCAGGCCGATGATTGAACTACTCAACAACTCTCTGTTCCCGGCGCGGATGGGCGCGGTGCTACTCGGCGTCTTCGGTTTGCTGGCGCTCTTACTGGCGGCGGTCGGCCTCTACGGTGTGATGTCTTATTCGGTCGCGCGGCGCACCCGCGAGATCGGGATTCGGATGGCGCTCGGCGCGCGGGGTGACGACGTACTGGGACTGGTCTTGCGTGAGGGCATGGCGCTCGTCGCCGTCGGCGTCCTGCTCGGCTTGGGAGTAGCTCTCGCCGTCACGCGCCTGCTCGCGAGCTTCCTCTACGGTGTCAGCACAACCGATCCTTTAACTTTCGCCGGCATCGCCGTGTTCCTGACACTGATCGCGCTGGTGGCGAGTTTCATCCCGGCGCATCGTGCGTCGAGAGTCGATCCGATGATCGCGCTGAGATACGAATGAATGGAATTGCGGAATGCGGAATAAAGAATTGATTCATTAACTCATTACTTCATTGAGTCAATAAACCGATGAATCAAATTCTTTTCAATCCGCCATCCGAAATCCGCATTCCGCAATCGAAAGGGGTGATGTGATGAAAACTCTGTGGCAAGACGTTCGGTACGGGGCGCGGATGCTATTGAAGGCTCCGGGCTTTACAGCCGTCGCGGTGTTCGCGCTGGCGCTCGGCATCGGGGCGAACACGGCCATCTTCTCGGTCGTCAACACGGTGCTGCTGAGGCCGCTGCCGTTCGAGAATTCCGAAGGTCTGGTCAGGGTTTATGTCACCGATCTCAAACGGGGAGCGAACAGTTACCCGACTTCGTATCCCAACTTCAAGGATTGGCAGGCCGGGAATCACGTCTTCGAGTCCGTCACGGCCTACGGCGAGACGAGCATGACGCTGACGGGGGCGGACGCGCCCGCGCTACTCGATGGGATCATCACGACCACCGAGTTGTTTCAGACGCTCTCGGCGCAACCGTTGCTCGGCCGCTCGTTTCTGCCTGAGGAAGGGCAGGCAGGAGGCGGCGGCGCGCGGGTCGTCGTCCTCAGTCACGGCATGTGGCAGCGTCGCTTCGGGGCCGACCGCAACATCATCGGCCGCCAGATCGCGCTCGACGGTCGGAGCACGACGGTGGTGGGTGTGATGCCGCAAGGATTCGTCTTCCCTCTCAACGCCGAGGAGACGGAGTTTTGGATCCCACTGGACCCATCTGAGGTGGGGAACGCCGAGCGCGGATCGAATTATCTGAGCGTGGTGGCGCGACTCAAAAAGGGCGCGACCCTCGAACAAGCCGAAGCCGAGATGCAGACGATCGCCCGACGGCTCGAAGGGCAGTATCCGGCGACCAACACCGGGCGCAACATCCGCCTCGTCTCGATGTACGAGGACACCGTCGGCAG
>JBOGOY010000077.1:0-9917 GCA_050748185.1 Pyrinomonadaceae bacterium | reverse complement strand
CATCCGGTGCGTGGTCTTCCAGCACGTCGGCGAGACGGCGTTGACTTATCTCGCCTGTACCGAGCGCGTCTAAAAAGTCGTTGCCTGCTTGGATTTCCTCTGTTGTGTATGGAGCAGGATGATCCGTCGAATAAACAAGCAATTCCGCGCGAAAGCCTGCGGACTTGCCGTCGAGGTGCCGGTTTGCGCGCCCGAAGCGTTGGACGAGTGACGAGGGCGGAGCGACTTCCGTAATCAATACATCGGCATCCAAGTCCAAGCTCATCTCGCAAACTTGCGTTGTGACGGCGATGGCCGCCGCATCTCTTTGCTGGAATGCTTTAACGGTGTCATCGTGTACCTTCTTGCGCTCCTCCAGCGTGAAACGGCTGTGGTAGCAAAGCGTGTTTATTCCATGTCGATTCGTAAGAAATTGCGCGGTCTCTTGGCAACGGTCAACCACATTGACAACCCACAGCACGCGCTTGCCATCGCGGTAGGCCGCAAGCGCACGCCTTAACGCTTCCTCTTTGTTTGTGGCCGGCTCAAGTTTATAGCGTGGATGATTCTCAGCATCACACAAGTCAGAGAGTTCTTTGTAGTCAGCCGGTTTGGGATATTTCTGAAATCCGAGCTCTTCAAGTTGGTCAATGCGCTTTTGCGAAAGAGTTGCCGTCATGCAAAGGACGGGCAAATTGAATGTCCGCAAAAAATTGATCAGCACCTCGAACATCTTTCGGTCATAGCTGTGCACCTCATCAACAATCAGCACGCTATCAGCCAGCACGGGAAGCAGGCAGAGACTCGAATAGCTGTGTTCCATGAAGCCGAGGAACTGGTCAACCGTCGCGCTGAAAAACCGGCGTGACCACCAAGCTAAAGCGAATAACCGTTCATCTTCCTGCTTGAGATAGTTTTTGCCGCGTGTAGATTCGTTCTTTTCTTCGGACGGATTCTCTTTCATCGCCTCAAGTTCATAACGCGACGTGCCGGTGATAAGTGCCGCGCTCGCCTCCGGTGCCCAACCGACGTAATCCCGAAAGCCTTCGGTCGCCGTGCCGCGTGTCGGGTAAAGAAAGATAACTTTGCCAACGCGATGCTTGCGGACTTGCGCTTCCGCCCACTTCCACGCGGCCAGCGTTTTACCCGAGCCGCATGAAGCAAGTAAGAGGGCGCGTGAGCTTAACTCGGCAGTGCGCTTTTGAAAGTTGTGAAATCCTTTAAACGGTTTACCTTTTGACTTTTCAATCTGTTCAATTCTTTTCTTGATTATCTCGTCCGAGATTTCAGACTCACTAACGGCTGGCGAATGAACTTTCTCATCAATCCATTTGTTAATCCCGTAATTTTTTCTAACCAAGCCGGAAGCGACTGAATCGGCGACGATTAATCCCGCCTTCACGGCCAACAGCAGGCGATGGCGTTCATCGTCTTGTTCAATCACAAGTCCAAAATCAATTGCACAATCGCCGCCTTCAATCCGCGCCTTTGTCCATAGAAGCGACTTGTCTGACCAATCCTCCCGCGGCAACTCTGGTATTTCTCCCAGATGGGCGATGCGCCGGATGTGCGTCAGCACAGCGCGAATGTCTTCATCATGTAGAGCGAGCTTCACGTAATTTTTGCCGTGAGCTTGGCACCACTGCCATTCGCCTTTTTCACCTTGCGCTTTCAAGTGATGAGACAAAACGGCAGCGGTAATTACTTCAACGTCAAGCACGGTATTTCCCCTGAGCCAAGCGCGCACATTCTGCAAATGCAAAACAAGCGCACTCAGATGTTCATGCCGAATCGCTTGTGGAGTGAAGCCGGGGGTCGTGACTGCCCTATAAAAATCTGCGTTTGCCTTGCCAATGTCATGCAGCAAAGCGGCCACATATAAATTCAGTAAAAACCGCTTTTGCGCCTTCTTGGTCGTCAAGCCAAAGAACCGACACCAGTTTTGCCCCCATCGCTTGTCGAGACGAAAGACACGACGCGCGGATTGTTTCGTCTCTAGGAGATGAGAACGCAACGGAAAGTCCCGCCCGTCGCGCGGACTTTTAGCCAGCAATCTTTTTCTGCTTTTCTCTTCGGTCATACATCGGCTCCTCCTACATTTTCGTGCGTACCTAATTGCTGTATGAACTCCCGCTTAATCGGATTGAAAAGGCCGCAGCCCATCGCGCGGCGACCGCCGAGGCCGTGGGTTTGGAGCTTAATTGAATCGTCGTCGCCGAGGTGATGCGCGGCGAGGGAGAAGCCGACGATGGTGTGCTCGCGGATGCGGAGGACGCGGCGGCGGGGTTGGCCGTGTTCGTCGGTGGGCAGTTCGAGGGCGGCCTCAACGCGGAGGGCGGCGAGTTGGCGGCGGGCGGCGGCGAGGAAGGGCTCGGGGTCGGTGAACTTTTTGATCGTGACGCAGCGGGCGTAAACGGAAGCGGCGGGCGCGAGCGGGCGGGCCGTGGGGAGGCCGAGCCGGAGTGTGTGGCCGCCGATCTCAAGCCGCTTACCGGCGAGCACGAGCACCTCGCCGAAGCGCGTGGCGGGCAGACGCAGGCGCAAAGTCGCGCCGCGCGCCGGCAGCGCAATGAGGCCGTCGCCCCACGGAATGCCGCTGACGAGTTCGACGCCGAGCCAACGCGCGCCGTGCATGGCGGGCAGGTGTTTCGCGATCGCGGAATAGAGCGCGTAGCCGTGATCGGCCGGCAGCCTTTGCCCGACGAGCGGGAAGCTCACGATGACGGCGGGCGTCTGCTCGAAAGTGTGCGGCGGGGCGGGAGCGGGCAGTGTGTTCTCGGTCTGCATCTCGGTTCATCCTTTGCTGGTCATTCGTGATCTTTGAGGGCCTGCGTCAGTCGCTCGCGGATGAGCGCGCGCAGGGCGGTCGGGCGCTCGGCGACGCAATGTCCGGCGTAAGCTAAACAAAAGCGGGCGACGGCTTCGAGGCCATTGCGGCCGACGGGGAAGGAGAGGCGCAAGCTGCCGTCGGGTAATTCCTCGCGGCGCTCGTCGGGGTGAAAGCTGCCGCGCTCTTTCATCCACCTCGATTGATAGGCGTCGAAGACGAGGCTGACAGTGGTCAGACGGCCGCCGCGCATCATCTGAAAGCCACGGCGTAGATACTCGTCGCGGTCCCAAGTTTCGGGCGGGTCAAAATACTTGTCGGTCAGACGTAGCCGGCTGATGCGGCCGGCGTGGAAATCGCGCACGCTGCCGCTCAGGTGATCTTGAGAGACGGCGTACCAGTCGCCGGCGAAGTGGTGCAGGATGAGCACGTCGGCCTCGCGCGCGGTGTCGGCGTTGCGGTGCTGCGAGTGGTAGTCGAACGCGACGGTGCGGCGTTCGGCGGCGGCGCGGGCGAGCGTCTGCAAGACCTGTGGTTCGACCGAGACGTGTGGGGCGGAGTGAAAGGTCAGCGCGTCGCCGAGCGTGGCGAGGTTGGCGGAAACCTCCGCCGGCAGGTAGGCCGAGAGTTTGGCGAGCGCGGCGCGTAGCAAAATCGCCTCCGGCGTGTGGCCCGTGGCGCGCAGGATTTCCGCCGCCGTGAAAAAGGCGAGCAATTCGCCTTCATTAAAGTTGTAGGGCGGCGGCGTCCAGCCCGGCTCGCGATAACGCCAGCCACGCCGCGCGGAGTCGTAAATGAGCGGCGCGTGGTAATCGACGCGCATTGCGGCGAGGTCGCGCTTGATGGTGCGCTCGCTGCGCTCCAACCGTTCGGCAAGTTGGCGGGCGGTCGGACAGTGGCCGACGCTGATTTGTTCGTGAATCTCCCACAGGCGTGCGTTAGCACGCAGGTGAACGCGCGTGTCGGGACTGGGGCGAGAGGTTTTCACGTCGCTTAAGATGAGGGAGTAAGGGTGACAACGAATGTCACGGCTGGGCGGAATTGCGTGCGGCCCAGATGTTATCGAAGTGCCCGGCGATTATGCTGCGATGAATACAGGAAACGCAATCGAAACACAGGATAACCGGACCAAGAGGCGTGACACAGCCAGACGAGAAAGGCGACCGAAGCCTGCCGCCGCGTTGTGCTCCGCGGTTGGCATCGTGTGTCTGTGCCGCGGTGTTTGACCTCTGGTGTTGTCGCGTGTGCACTTCAACCTTTGGCCGCTTAGACGGGGCGGGCTCTCGGTGTGGCGCTGAGCCATGCGCCGCGGAACAGTTCGCGGTAGGCCGCGATCATTTCGTCGTAGGTGTTGAGGGTGTCGAGCGCGTGTTGGTGATGAACGGTCATCTGCTGCCTGAGCGAAGCGTTGGTTGCCAGCAACGTGAGGTGCTCGCTTAACTTTGCGATGTCGCCCGGTTGATAAAAGAGCGCGTTGCGGTCGCGCACTTGTTCGGGGATGCCATCGACCGGAGTGGTGATGATTGCGACGCCGGCCGCTAACGCTTCGAGCACCACGCGGGGAAAACTCTCCTGCCGCGAAGCGCAGACGAAAATATCGGCCGCAGCGTAATAGAGCGCCGTCTCTGGAGTCTCCGCAATGATCTTGAGGCCAGCCCGCTGCCTTTTGCCGAGCGCTTCGCGCGCCGCGTGGAGCCGGTCGCTGTAGGCGCTCTCCCGGCGGTCGCCGACGATGAAACAACACATACGTGCAGAGACATCTTCCGTTAAGTAGCTTAACGCTTCGACGAGGTCGAGTTGCCCTTTGCGCGGGCAGACAGTGCCGACCAACAGCACCATTACCGTTTCCCCCGCGAGGTGTAGCCGCTGGCGCGCTTGGTCCCGGCCGTGCCTCTGCACTTCGGCCATGAACTTCTTTGTGTCAAGGCCATTGTGAATCGTGAGAAAGTTATGATGCGTCTTCAAAGCCGACCACTTGGCGCGGGTCGCGTGCGAGACGAACGTCACTTTGTAAGGGTATTTGAAACACGACAGCGCTTGTGCAGTAGCTTGCGGGGAAAAATCGCTGAACAGCGACGTGCTGGGTTCGCTCTCGTGGATCGTCCAGACCGAAGGCAGTCCCAGCCGCTCGGCCGCCGCAATGGCGGAGTAACTGACGACGGTGTTGGCATGAACGATCTCAACGTTTAAGCTCTGCATCCACGCCGCAAGGCTTTCCACAATTCCCTGAGACTCATCTTCGGGGTCCAAGTTTGCCGCCAGAGTCGGGGGGGCAACCTCAACCCGAATACCACGTTCTTCGTAAAGCCGCTGCAACGGGCCTCT
Organism: Pyrinomonadaceae bacterium; assembly: GCA_050748185.1. Classification (GTDB taxonomy): domain Bacteria; phylum Acidobacteriota; class Blastocatellia; order Pyrinomonadales; family Pyrinomonadaceae; genus JACCRA01. Next base: position 4,786 of record JBOGOY010000077.1, on the reverse strand, counting down.
ACGCAGGGCATAGATGACTGGCTCGATGACGCTCGCCTCTTTGAGTCCGACCGCGATGTCAAACTGTGCCAGTGGAGCGCCCTCCCAGTTGAGATTGTGTGTGCACATCAGGGCGCGAACCCGCTTCAGGTTTTCCGGGGCGAGCGTGCCGGCGTCTATCGAAAAGCGCTCGTGCTCGAGTGACAGGTGAGGGTTGTAGTAGGGGTCTCGGAATCCCGCATACTTTTTTCGCAGTCGGGCGGGCTCTGCCGGGTGATCGCGGCGACCACGGGAGGAGCCCTCTCGGTGGATGAGTTCGGCGGTCGGGCAATAAACCATTCGCTGCCCGGCGGCCAGCAGGCGGTAGCAGTAATCCACGTCGTTGTAGGCGACGGCGAAATGCTCTTCGTCGAAGCCACCCGTTCGCAGAAAGAGGTCTCGCGGCGTCAGCATGCAGGCGGCCGTCACGGCCGAATAATTCCGCGCGACTTTCGCGTGGCCGAGATAACCGGGCTCGTCAGCCGGTAAAAGCTTGAAGGCGGGACCGGCCAGCCCGTCATCATACCCGTGCACGACGCCCGCGTGTTGAACCCTGCCGTCCGGGAACAGCAGACGCGCGCCCACAGCGCCCACGCCCGGCACACCCAGATAGCCGACCATCTGACTGAGCCACCCCGGCGAGAGCACTTCGGTGTCGTCGTTGAGGAAGAGGACGTAATCGGCGTCCGTGCGCCTGACGGCCTCGTTATTGATGGCGGCGAAATTAAAGCCGCGTCCCGGATTCGGCACGCGCCGGACGCGATGCGGAAGGCGTCGTAAATATTCTAATGTTTTCGGATCGTCGCTTTCATTGTCGATGATGACTACTTCGTAATTCCGGTAGGTCGTGCGCGCGAGGGATGCGAGACAGGTCTTCAGTAAGTCAACGTTATTCCTCGTCGGAATGATTATCGCCACGCGCGGCCCGTGGTCTGGGAAGCGTTGAGAGAAGATGCCGCAGCCCGCTTTGGCCGCCCAATCCGGCTGATAGACTTCGGCGCTCACCCCCTTACGGACCAGCGCCTCTTGCACGGCCACCCGCCCGGCGCGGAAACCGCCCGGCTTGACGTTGCCGGAAGAAGCCGTGGAACTCGGCAGAGCCCGCCAGTGATAAAGCACTTTAGGGACGTGGCCGACACTTCGCGCGCGTTCGGTCGCCCTCAGCGCCAAGTCGTAATCCTGCGCGCCCTCAAACCCCGCCCGAAATCCTCCGGCCTGCTCGAAAAGATTTCGGCGGACCACAAACAAGTGGCCGAGGTACATGTACGAGAGCAGGAGTTCGGGGGACCAGTCAGGCTTGAACTGCGGGGCGTAGCGAAGGCCGTCGGCATCAATCTTATCATCATCGGAATAGAGAATATCGGTCGAGGGATTTTCCGCGAGGTGGATAGCGACTTCCCCCAGCGCGTCAGGCGTGATCTCGTCATCCTGATCTAAGAGGACGAGGAACTCTCCCCCGGCCATGCCGGCGGCGCTGTTGGAAGCCGCGCTGATCTGACCGTTCGCTTCACGAAACAGCACGCGCACGCGCCGTTCACGCGCCGCCCAGTTTTGCAGAAATGGTTTGACGCCGGGGGCCGCGCTCGCGTCGTCCGCGATACAGAGTTCCCAGTTCTCATACACCTGCCCCAACACGCTTCGGATCGCCTTGTCTAAGAACTCCAGCGAAGGGTTGTAGACCGGCATCAACACGCTCAACCGCGGAGGGGCCGACAGGCCAGCCAGCCTTTCACGCAACACAGACTCGCGGCGTGAGTTCCACCGGTTGACTTCGAGCCATGCCTCGTATGGGTCCATTGGTTGCGGCGGGGTGAAGCTCGGCGAGAGGTCGCCGAGAGGTGGCGGAGGCAGGAGGAGGGGGAAGCTTCGCGTCCGAGAGGTGCGCCATGAACGAAGCGCTTTAAGCGAGAGCGCTGGTAGCTCGGTCAGGGAGGGCAGTCGCCCGCGTTCTTCACGGTAGACTTGAATTCGTGACAGCGAATACCGGACGAATTGTTTCAGGCAGGCGACTCTACCTGATTTCCGTCCCAAGCTGTTCCCGAATTTCGCTTTCATCCGCAAACCTTACCTGATTGGTGACCGCGGGAGAGTAAGAGTCGGACGGCAAGGCTGAGGAATGATCTACCGCACCCGCTCTCTCTACCCCGACAAGATTACCGCCTCGACTGTACGGGAACAAAAGGTAGCACGGGGAAATCAAAAAATTAGTGGTCCGGGCTGAAGACGCCGCGGATGCTTATGCGTCGCCCATAAATAGCAAGGCCGCCGTGCGGGACTTAGCACGGCGGCCTTGAAGAGATACCCGAACCGGGTCCGATGAGATGGAAGCGGCTCTTCACGGGCGAAGAGCTACCGAAGAATGCGCGTCATTTCAAGCCGCTTTTTCTCAAAGAAGACAAACAGCCTTAAGGAATGAAGTGGAGAGACGAGCATCCCGAACCGCTGGCGACGGCCTTATCTCGGATTAGTGGTGCTGCCGTAAACTCCGATCGATTGGCAAGTGTAAGGATCGCTGCACCCGGTCCCGCTGCCTGAGGTGACGGCGGCGTTACCCGTCAGGTTTACCGACCAGTCGGCGGCTGAATTGCCCAGCAGACGCACGAAGATATTGATCTTATTGTCGGTGGCGGGGTTGGGCCGTTGTCCGGGGTTAGCCATGACGAACGCGGTGCCGTTGTTCGCAATGTTCCCCCCGGAAATACGAATCATCGTCGTCGCCGCGACGAGGGGAAAGGATTGGGTGTCGGCTCCCTCGCCATCGGCCCTGACCGCGACGGTATTACTCAACAGATTGGAATCAATGAGGTCCAGCTTCGCGCCCGTGGCGCTGACCCCGGTGGTTAATTGCGTGAAGGTGCTGTTCTGAATAATAAGGTTGCCGCTGTTGTGCTGAACGCCGACGGTGTTTGCGTTGCCCGCACCGCCGATCATCAGGTTGCGCAAGATGACGAGGTCGCTCGACCCGGCGTTGATGGTGATGCCTGAACCGCCGGCCACGACGTTGACGAAGCCGCACTCGCCGGGAATCGCCGTGATGGTCACGGACTTGGTGATGTTGACCGAGCCATACCCCGCCGAGTCTAAGGCCACGATCTCGCCGCCGGGGGTGGTCACGCTGTAGGCGTCGGAGAAGTTACGGCACGGGGCGGTGCGCGGGCAGTTCATGGCCGTGTTGAGACTGCTGCCCGTGCTGGAGACGAAGGTGCGGAACGACGCCGCCTGCGCCTCCGAGGCGGAAAACATAGTCATCAAAACTACGGCGAAGACGGCCGTGAGCGATAATTTCATCTTGGTCATTGGTATGTTACCTCTTTTGAAGTGGATGGTGACGCCCAGCATCCGGCGAGCGGGCAAAGGGTTATTCACGCAAGTTAAGTCAATCCCCCAAGTATCTTTGGGTGAGCGTAAACTGCGTATCTCACGCACGCTTTCGCGGGCGCCGCGAGTTTGGGCGGGGATGATTCCTGTAGCCGCTTTGCCCGCTTGAGGGCGTCATTCGGATTCCTGCTGACGTTTATGGAGCTATCCGGCAGGCATCAACCCAGTTAGTTCGAGACCAGAGTGACTCATGGTCCCAAGCCTTTTCCGGCAATGAACGTGCCAGCGAGGATTAGCGGGCAGTGGCGGGATCGGCAATGCCAGATTCCAGATCAAAGGCAGTTATTCCGTCTCTTTCTGTGGCAGAATGCTGGCACGTGGGACAGACCTATGACAGTAGTGTCCAGTATTTGACAGGTCAGTGCTGAGACCAGCGTCGAAGAGGGCTAACCGGCCCCGCCGAAGTGTTTCCGGTCGTGAGGAACTATGGGGACGGGGCGGCTCATGTTAGACGGCTGACCATACCTGTTGGCGACTCTCCCCCGGACCAAGATCGCTCACCGACTTTCCCCCGCCAGTGGGCCACGACTCGGGAAGTTCGTTGATGCAAAGCGGCCGACGCCATCTTCCCACCAGAGGTGTCAGTGAATAAGCCGGGCGTCAGCATAATTATCCCTACACATAATCGTCCCGGCCTACTTCCACGCGCGGTAGAGAGCGCGCGCACGGCCGGAAATGACGTGGAGATTATTGTGGTGGACGACGCCTCTACGGATGCCACAGCGAAAGTGTGCGGAGGGTTGAAGGGCATCAAGCATATTCGCCTTGAACGCAATCAGGGCGTCGGTGGGGCGCGCAACGTCGGTATTCTGGCAAGCTCCGCCGAGTACATTGCTTTCCTCGATGACGACGACTTGCGTCTGCCCGGATCGCTGGACCTGCAAAGAGAGACGCTGGCCTCCGACCCGTCAGCGGGCTTCGCCTGCGGAGCTATGCTGTTGGCCGATCAAGACTATCACCCGACAGGCGAAGTATCAGCCCCGAAGCATCCGGGAGGGGATGTGTTCTGGGAGTTGCTGGAACTGGCTTTCCCCGTGATGCCGCTTGGCGTTCTCATACGCAAGACCTGTTTCTCAACCGTCGGACTCCTCAACACCCGTCTGAGGGGGATCGACGATTGGGACATTTTCGTGCGCATCGCGGAACTTTTTCCGGTCGTCGTGATGGACCGGCCCGTGGGGATTTACCGGAAGCCGACACCCTACTCAGGACAAGGGTCGTCCGCGCAGTACAGCCAGCTTCGCAGGGCCGCGACACATCAGTGGCGCCTCTTTCGTTTACCACGCGTGACGGACGCCCCGGTCGAGAGGCGTCGCGAGGCGCGCCGGCGGACTCTCCACCGGATCGCCGACACTTTATGGTGGAACGCCGTCGAGGAACTGCACAGAGG
>JBOGOY010000076.1:0-9978 GCA_050748185.1 Pyrinomonadaceae bacterium | reverse complement strand
GCGTCGAGTGCCGTCGCCACTCGACGCAGTACCGCGAGCGTGAGTGAGCGGGTGTCGATGGCATAGCACTCTCTTCGGATCAAGCCAACACCTATAATGGAATCAGCCGGTGACGTTTCGCGTCTTACTTGGTCGGGGTGAAAATGTCCCGACAGCTATGAGCGAATGCGTAACCCTTCCGCCGCTTCGCTTCAGGGACATCGAGCGCCGTATCTTCTATCTGCGCCACCAGCCAACGCTTTGACAGATCGGCTGAATCATCTCTGGGGATGTGGAAATAGAACTCGCCCACACGGTACACATCTCCCGGACTCGACACTTGTCCCAGCAACAAGTCTGGCCCCGCGTCGGCAATATCCCACTGTTCGGCGTCAATGCTCTTCGCCAAGCCAAACTTCAACGCGGACAGCAACCGCCGCCCCTTGTACGGGCAGTGTTCGCTCACGTGGATGTTCGCCTTCGTGAGTTTCAACTCGATCCTGCCGGGGTAAACGCGGTACTCCCCCTCGAAGTCGCCCTGCACGCCGAAAGCAGAGTTCAGCGACGAGATACTGAACCGGCGGGCTTCCGGCGAGCCGGCATCTTGCGCCCTCGCCATCGGCGAGATAGCCAAGAGAATAAACAATGCCAGAAATCCTTGCCTCATGATTTCTCCTTTCGCCGCGCTTGGCTGCCCAACGCCCGGCATCAGTGGCAAATCTTTACTTTGTAGCACGTTCGCAAATCCGCAATGGGCCGCGTCACGACCCGTATCGACTTGTAAGCCGCGTCAGCGGCCACATGACTTGAGCCCGGCGTTTCAATGCCTAGAACAAACACGATCCACACTACGGCAAAGCGCGCGAGTGAGTCAGTACCGAGAGCGGTAGCGACCGGATGGGCATCGCTCTCATTCAACGTGCGTGTTCACGAGCGACATAACCCCGTCGCTGCCGCTCCGGGTACTGACCCGTTGCCTCGCTGGCTGTTAGCGATCACTACCGGCCTGCGCGCAGGCAAGTGCAACATGAGCCAAGAGGATTAGGCAGATTCATTTCCATCATTCCTCACTTTCGCGTGATTAATTGCCTGACGGTAATTACCTCAAAGCAGTTCTGATCATACGCGGATTCAGTGTGTGATCAAGACTCAGGCGTTTTATCGGTGGTGGGTCAAGTAGGGAAAAAGCCGCAGATGAACGCGAATGAAAATCAATGCTTTGCTCCATGCGGGCTACAAACATTGCGCTCCTCGCGGGGCTTGTGAGACACAGCGTCAGTCGCGGGGTGAAACGCCTGCCCGTTTGCTTTACAATACCCGCTCACTGAAAACTGAACGCTGAAAACTGAAAACTGATCACTGACTTACCGCCAGCGATGGACATTCCGAAAACTTACGATCCGAAACAGGCCGAAGAACGGCACTACGCGCGTTGGGAGGCGCTTGGGTATTTCTCGCCGGACGTGAACCGCGACCCATCAGCCCCCGTCTATTCAATCGTCATCCCGCCGCCGAACGTGACCGGCTCATTGCACATGGGCCACGCCTTGCAACACACGATGATGGACGTGCTGACGCGCTATCACCGGATGCGCGGCTACCGGACGCTGTGGCTGCCCGGCACCGACCACGCCGGCATCTCGACGCAGATCATGGTCGAGCGGCAGCTCAAAAAAGAAAGCCTCTCGCGCCACGACCTCGGGCGCGAGCAGTTCATCGAGCGTGTGTGGGAGTGGAAGCGGCTGTACGGCGGCGAGATCACGCGGCAACTGCGGCGCGAGGGCGCGAGCGTTGACTGGTCGCGCGAGCAGTTTACGATGGACGAGCGCCTGTCGCGCGCGGTGCGCGAGTTCTTCGTCAGGATGTACGACAAGGATCTCATTTATCGCGGCCCCGGCATGATCAACTGGTGCCCGAAAGACCAGACCGCGCTCTCCGATCTGGAAGTGGACAAGGAGCCGCAGGCCGGGAAACTTTATTACTTGCAGTATCCGGTGAAGGGCAGCGAGCGCCGCGTAACGGTGGCGACGACACGGCCCGAGACGATGCTCGGCGATACGGCCGTCGCCGTTAATCCGCAAGACGAACGTTATCGCGACCTCGTCGGCGCGACGCTCGAGTTGCCGCTGACCGGCCGGGAGATTCCCGTCGTCGCGGACGAGTACGTCGATCCCGCGTTCGGTACCGGCGCGGTCAAGATCACGCCCGCACACGATCCGAACGACTACCAGATCGGCCTGCGCCACAATCTTCAGCAGGTCAAGGTGATCGACCCGCACGCGCGGATGACGGCGGACGCGGGCGCTGAGTTCGCCGGCTTCGATCGCTTTGAGGCGCGCGAGAAAGTGGTCGCACGCTTTGAAGAACTGGGGCTGCTGGAGAAAGTCTCGGACTACGAGTTTTCGATCTCGAAGTGCGGGCGCTGCCGGACGGTGATCGAGCCGCTTGTCTCGACGCAGTGGTTTTTGAAGCAGGCGGAGTTGGGCCGCGCCCCGCTCGCACTGATGCGCGAGCGGCACGAGCCGCGCTTCGTGCCTGAAGTGCCTTACGAAAAGGTCTATACCAACTGGCTCGAAAATCTGCACGATTGGACCCTTTCGCGGCAACTGTGGTGGGGCCATCGCATCCCCGCTTGGTACGACGCGGCGGGCAACGTTCATGTCGCGCGCAACGAGGAAGACGCGCGTCGGCAGGCCGGTACGGACCAGTTGACGCAAGACCCTGACGTGCTCGACACGTGGTTCTCTTCGGCTTTGTGGCCGCTCTCGACGCTCGGCTGGCCCGACGAGACGGAAGACCTGAAGACGTTCTACCCGACTTCCGTACTGGTGACGGGGCGCGACATCATCTTTCTGTGGGTGTCGCGGATGATGATGACCGGCCTTGAGTTCCGTGGCGAAAAGGCGTTCGCGGACGTGTTCATCACCGGCACGGTGTTCGACAAGCACGGGCAGCGGATGTCGAAGACGAAGGGCAACGGCGTCGATCCCCTCGACGTGTTCGAGAAGTACGGCGTGGACGCCACGCGCCTCGTGCTGGCGCAGATCGAGAGCACCGACACGCGCTGGAACGAGACGCAGGTCGAATCCTTTCGCAACTTCGCCAACAAGATTTGGAACGCCGCTCGCTTCTGCCTGATGAACTCTGAAGGCGCGACCGTGAGCCGTGGTTTTGAAGGCGAGCCCGCGTCTTGGGCCTTGCACGACCGCTGGATCGTGTCGCGACTCAACAAGACCGCGCTGGCAGTCAACGACGCGATTCAAAACTATCGTTTCCACGAGGCGGTGCAGACGCTCTATCACTTCTTTTGGGACGACTTTTGCGACTGGTACATCGAGCTGTCCAAGACGGACGTGACCGCGCAGGAGGCGACATCCGCACGCGACGCCGCGCGAGGTCGCGTGCTGACGGTGCTCGAACTGGCCCTGCGCCTGTTGCACCCGTTCATGCCGTTCATCACGGAAGAACTGTGGCAGCGCCTGCCGGGCGCGGGCGCGCAGTTGCACCATCCGGCCTATGCCGCGGCGGATCCGACCGTGATGCTCTCCGCTTACCCGGAAGGGAAGGCCGAGTTGGTTGACGAGAAGGCCGAGGCGGAAGTGCGTGCGTTGATCGAACTCATCTCGCGCGTCAGGAACATCCGCTCGGAGATGAACATCAAGCCGGGCGAGCCGGTCGAGGTGTTGATCGGCGCGCCTGACGCATCGTTGCGCGCCGTGTTCGAGTCGGGCGCACAACAGATCGCGCGTTTGGTGCGCGCTTCCGATATCAGCGTCAGTGCGGGCGTCAACGGCCCGCGTGCCTCTGCGCGCGCGGTGCTGGCGGGCGGGGCCGAGGTCGCCGTGCCGCTCGAAGGGCTGATCGATTTCGCGCAGGAGCGCGAACGTCTGTCGCGTGAGATCGAAAAGCTCGCGAAGGAAGACGAGCGACTGCAAGCGCAGCTCGCGAATCAGAATTTCGTCGAGCGCGCGCCGGCCGAAAAGGTGTCGGAACTGCGGCAGCGCGTCGCGGACATCGCGCAACGGACGGCTGCGCTGGCGCAGACACTGGAGGCTCTCTCAGCATGAACTGGCTCGACGAAGGCGCACTCTTCAACCAGATCGGCGCGTTCCTCTCTGAAGACTTGGGGCGCGGCGACATCACCACGCAGTCAACCGTCACGCGCAACTCGCGTGCGAAGGGTCGCTTCATCGCCAAAGAGCCGATGGTCGTCGCCGGCCTCGAAGTGGCCGAGGCGGTCTTCTCCACACTCGACTCACAACAGCAACTCGAAGCCTTTGTCTCCGACGGCGACGAGGCCGACGCGGGAAAAGTGATCGCGCGGACAAGCGGTTTCGCCGACGTGATGCTGGCGGGCGAGCGCGTCGCGCTCAACTTGCTGCAACGTCTGTCGGGCATCGCCACGCTGACCAAGCAGTTCGTCCGCGCCGTCGAGGGGACCAGCGCGCAGATCGTGGACACGCGCAAGACGACGCCGGGCCTGCGGATGCTGGAAAAGTACGCCGTCCAGATCGGCGGCGGGCGCAATCACCGTTTCGGCCTCGACGACGGCGTGCTAATCAAGGACAACCACATCGCGATCGCGGGCGGTGTCGGCGCGGCGGTCGAAAAGGCGCGGCGCGAGGTCGGCCACCTGCACAAAGTCGAAGTCGAAGTCTCAAACGAGCGCGACCTGCGGCAGGCCGTCGAGAGCGGAGCCGATATTTTGTTATTAGACAACTTGACGCCGGAGGAGACGGCGCGCGTCGTCGAACTGGCGCGCACGCTCTCGCAGACCATTCTGCTCGAAGCCTCTGGCGGTATCCGTTTGGAGAACGTCCGCGCCTACGCCGAGGCCGGCGTCGATCTGATCAGCGTCGGCGCGCTGACGCACTCGGCGCGCGCGATGGACATCAGCTTCAAGATTCAGGCGGGGTGAAAGGGAACCGTCGGGCGGCGCGGGCGTGTAGGTTTTTGTCAGTGGTCAGTAGTCCGTGGTCCGTAGTTTTCTGTTTGCCCGGGTTGGTGCTTTCACGCAAGAGCGTTTCCGTCCCAGCCACTTGCAGCAGACAACTGACCACGGATAACTAACAACCTTTCAAGGGAGGTCAAGAGATGCGGTTCGGAAAATGTGGTGAATCACTGGCGGCGTGCGCGCTGCTGTTGTTGCTGTCGTCGCTTTCGCTCATCGGCCTGCCGGAGGTGGCGCATTCACAGCAGCAGCCACGGCGCACGCGCCCATCGCGCCGCGTGACGAACCCGGTGCGCCCGCGGCCTGCCGCGCCGCAGCCGACACCCGGCTCCGACGAGGAGCCCGCCCTCGTCAGCACCGCCGAAGAGCAGCAAGCGACGGAAAGTGACGACACGCAGCAACCAACCACCACCGCCCGCCCCTCCCGCCGCACCGGCACGGAAGGCGCGCGGCCACCACGCGACAGTGTCGATCGGCTGGCGTCGGAGGTCGAGCGACTCAACCGCAAGGTTGATAGTCTGGAGCGGGGTCGCCGGGCCGACCTGATTCAGGAGCGGCTGACGCGGGCCGAGACGCGCGCCGAGGGCTTGCAACAGCAGTTGCGCGACGTGATGGAAAAGGAAGCTAACCTTCAGTCGCGGCGCGATCAGCTCGACGAGCAGATGCGGCCCGAAAGCCTTAACAATCAGATCGCGACCGTCGGCACGTTTCGCCCCGACGAGGTGCGCGAGAACCTGCGCCGCCAACTCGACAACGAAAAGCGACGCGTGCAGGCGCAACTCGACGTGATGGCCCAGAGCCGCACGCGCCTCGAAGCCTCGCTCGCCAACGCCGACGCCGTCGTCCAGCGCCTCCGCGCGCAACTCGACGACGAGGAGCGCAAAGAACTGGAAGGCGACGCGGACGGGGCCGCCCGTCCGGTCTCTTCCCCGACACCTTCGGCCACGCCCCCGCCGAATTAAATGATGAATGCGAAATGACGAATGATGAATGTAACGCAGGCCATTCATCATTCATCGTTCATCATTCATCGTTTCTTCAGATGTCTGCCATCTCACAACTCGAACTCTACCGCTTGATCGGCGCGGCGCAGGAGCGCGGCGAGCGCGTCATCGTCGCCACGGTGGCGCACACGCGCGGCTCGACGCCGCAGCGGCGCGGCGCGAAGATGCTCTTCTTCGCGGACGGCACGGTGGCGGGCACGGTCGGCGGCGGCTGCGTCGAGGCGGAAGTCTGGGCTGAGGCCCGGGAAGCGATGCGAACCGGCCGCGCGGGCTTGCACAAGTTCAACCTCACCGCCGACGAGGCCAGCGAAGAAGGCATGGTCTGCGGCGGCACGATGGAAATTTTTATTGATGTGTGGGAGGTCGAACGGCAGATCGTTGACCGAAAGGAAGAACCGGGCCGGCAGAGATGATTCAGCAGTAGCGGTCCACCATTCTGCCTACCACTTCAAACTCCAGAGGCTTGCCGACGCATTCGACGCAGCCGGCGCCGAGAGCCTTCTCCTTCCAGTCGAAATCCCAGCAGTGGGCCGACATCGCAATCACGGGAATGTGCAGCAACCCGGCTTCTTTCTTGATCTCTTCGGTGGCTTTGAAGCCGTCCAGCACGGGCAGGTTGAGGTCCATAAAGATCAGCGCGGGCTTTTCCCTCCGAGCCTCTTCGACTCCACTTTTGCCGTTCGCCGCCTCGACGACGCGGCAGCCTTTCATCTCAAGGAGCATTCTGATCATGTCGCGCGTGTCGTCGTAGTCTTCGACCACGAGCACGGTCTTTGCTGCTTGACTCATGGGGAGATTCCTTTGTTAATGTGGGAAAAGCATGTCGTCTTATACCATGCGTGACAACCGAAACCTAACAGAGTAGTTGGGCAGCCTCCTCCTCCTCCAAGAAGGTCCGAGCCGGGTGTCATAGTTTCAAGAACCTATCCCGCCGGCGCAGGCGCACTTGGAGATTGACTTGGCCCTGCGCGTGCGCGGTATCACACAGCGTCGGGTGACAAACTGTGGGAGGCGAGTTTAGAATGGCGGCATTTCCTGCTGTCTTTCACCCGTCGTCGTCGGCCTTCGGAGGTCTCTATGTCGTCGTTCATTGAAGAGTACAAGGCGAAGCACCAACACCCTTTGAACCGTCTGACGCACAGCGTCGGGATTCCGATGATCGTCGTCTCGCTGCCGCTCGTGTTCTTTAATTGGCGTTGGGCGCTGGCGTTGTTCGTCGTGGGCTGGATTCTGCAATTCGTCGGGCACGCGATCGAGGGGAACCAGCCGGCGTTCTTTCGCCACCCCGTCTATCTGCTGATTGGTCCCCTGTGGCTGCTCAGGCGCGCCGGCGCGGCCTTCGGGCTGCTGAAGCCGCCGACGGCCGGCAAGCGCACCCTCTGAGCGGATGGACCAGTCTGACAATTCTCCGGGCACAATCTCCATCACAGAAGCCCTTGCGCGCGTGCTGCGCGAGGGCAGCGTCGCAGCCCTCGCGACGCTCGTCGAGGCTCCGCGCGCGGTCGGCGCGAAACTGCTCGTCGGACGCTCTGGCGAGCCCGTGGCCGGGAGTCTCGCCGCCGACGCCCGACTCGAACAGAAAGTGGTCGAGCAAGCCGCACGTTTCCTCTCCTCCCGCGCCGAAGCCCACACTTATAAAGTCGAAGAGTTCGCGCCCGAGTTAGCCGCTTGGGGCGGGGCGCGCGTACTGTTCGAGCGCGTCGAGCCAGAGCCGCACGTCGTCGTCTGCGGCGCGGGCCACGTCGGCGCGGCGCTGGCGCGTCTGGCACGCGCGGCCGGCTACCTCGTCACGCTCGTTGACGACCGCGCCGACTTCGTCACGCGCGAACGTTTCCCCGACCATGAAATCATATTGGTCCCCGCCGTCGCGGGATGGAGCCGGGCGGTGCGCGAGGCCGTGGGGGCGGGGCGGGGCGTCTCGGTCGCGGTGGTGACGCGCGGGCACAGAGAGGACGAGGAGTGCCTGCGCGCGGTGATCGAGGCGGGGCCGGACTACGTCGGGATGATCGGGAGCCGACGGCGAACCAACATCGTGCTCGGCCGCCTGCGCGAAGCGGGCGTGGCGGATGATCTCTTACGCGAAGTGCGCGCGCCCGTCGGCCTCGACATCGGCGCGGTGACGCCGGAAGAAGTCGCGCTCTCGATTCTCGCGGAGATAATCGCCGAACGCCGCGGCGGCACAAGGCAACCGCTCTCGGCGTGGCGGCGGGCGAAGTGAGCAGTCGCCGTCGCTACACCTCCGTCCCTGCGGCCACCGGTGTGACGCCGCAGCGTCGCCGCCGGCCCGCATTCTCGCCGCAAGTTTGAAAGGCGGGCGTGGCAGTGGTATCAAGTGTCGCATGTCAGCACACATCCACCAGAGCGTGACGCCGGAGGCGGGGGCGGCCGAAGCCGTAGCCGTGCGGCCGGGAAGGGAAATGTTCCGCGCGCTGGCGCACCGCAACTTCCGTCTGTTCTGGGCGGGCGCGTTTCTCTCGAACGTCGGGACGTGGATGCAGACGGTGGCGCAAGGGTGGCTGATGCTGAAACTGACCGACTCGGCCTTCTGGCTCGGGCTCGACGGCTTCGCGGCGACGGTGCCCGGCCTCGTGCTGACGCTGCTGGGCGGCGTGTTCGCCGACCTCGTGGACCGCAAGCGTCTGTTGCTCGTCACGCAGGCGCTCTCGGGGCTGACGGCCATCGCGCTGGCGCTCGCGATCCTGACCGATCACGTTACCGCTTGGGGCATCCTCGTCGCCTCGTTCGTTACCGGCTGCTGCTTCTCAATCGCCGCGCCTTCATATCAAGCGATCATGATCGATCTGGTCGGGCGCGAAGATTTGTCGAACGCCATTGCCCTGAACTCGACGCAGTTTCAACTCTCGCGCGTGCTCGGCCCCGTGCTGGCCGGCGTGGCCTTCGCGACGCTGGGGCTGGCCGGCTGCTTTCTCGCTAACGGCCTGTCTTACGTCGCCATCGTGATCGCGCTCGCGCTCGTCAAAATGAATGTGGCGAAGGCGGGACAGAAGCATTCGCTGCGGGACCGCGCCGCGCTGTGGCGCGATCTGGTCGCGGGCTTCCGCTACGTCTCGAAGCGGCCGCGCGTCTCGCTGCTGCTGCTCATCTCGGCGGTGACGAGTCTGTTCGGCGCGCCCTACCTAACGATGATGCCGATCTTTGCGCGCGACGTGTTCGCGATGGGCGAGGGCGGCCTGTCAGTGATGATGGGCACGGCGGGCGCGGGCTCTTTCTGCGCGGCGCTACTGTTGGTCTATCTCGGCGACCCGCGGCGCAAGGGCTGGTTCGTGCTCGGCGGGACGCTGGCGTTCGGCGTCGGGCTCGCCTGCTTCGCGCTCTCGAAAAACATTTATGCGTCGCTCTTCTTCCTCTTCGCGCTCGGCTTCGCCATCGTCTGCGCGGTCGCGGTAACGAACATGCTGTTGCAGCGACTCGTCACAGACGAGATGCGTGGGCGCGTGATGAGCATGTTCATCCTCTCGTTCATCGGCGTCTGGCCCCTCGGCAACATCCTCGCGGGGGCGTCGGCCACCCGCGTCGGCGCGCCCTACACGCTGGCCGCCGGCGGCCTCGTCACCGCGCTCTTCGGGGCCTTCGTCGCCGTGCGCTACCCGCGTCTGCGGACGCTCGACTAAGGACCGCATCACTTAAGCCTAAGAGACATTTTCTCACCGCCGAGGCGCGGAGAATCCACGGAGACTCGCAGAGCCAAGTCGTTTTCTCCGCGTGCCTCTGCGTGATCTCCGCGCCTCGGCGGTGAATGTTGGTTCCCATTCGCAGGGGCCGCGGTACAGAGCATGAACCCCGCTTATATCTTTCTTGCATTGCGTCCCCCTTCTCGCTATCTTTCGCGCTAAGTTCCAGCACCCACATGATGGAAGGTGACGCCGATGGCAGAGTTGTCCAAACTCGCGGACGATCCACTGTGGTTCAGGAACGCGGTCTGCTACGAGATTTACGTGCGCGTTTTCTACGACTCGAATGGCGACCATCCTGTCGGGCGCGCCCGGTCAGAACCCGGAGCGGTAGCGACGGAGGCAGTGTGAC
>JBOGOY010000075.1:0-9991 GCA_050748185.1 Pyrinomonadaceae bacterium | reverse complement strand
GGCGAGAATTGCGGCAGACGGCAATGGGCGCTTGGGAAGGTTGGGGCCTTCGCTGGCTGAACCTCTCGATGTTAATGGTCAGCACGCTTTCCTTCAGCCGACTAGCCGCGGTAGCGCGGCAGGAACTGCGCGCGCAACTGGCCGCGCGCCGAACGTCTGTCAGCAGGCCGCGCGGCAGGTGGCTGGCAACGCTCTTACGCCGGGTGCGCGCCGACTCGGCCCAACTCGGTTGGCGTTGTGAGGCGCGCGATTATCTCTGGGTGTTGGCAAGACAACTGTGGCGTCTCACGCCGCGCCGCCTCGGGCTGCTCTTTCAGGACGCGCCGGGGCGGGCGGTCCTCGCCTTCAACGTCCTCGCGCACGTATCGCTGGCTTACCTGCTGTTGACGCTGGCGTGGACTTGGTACGCTAGTTAAACGCGACCGGCAGCGTTCACCTAAGTCATCATATTTTCGCTACATTGGAGCAGTGAGGAATGGACGGGATTGACAAGACAAGACAGCCCAGAGACAGGGCGCGTTATTCCTTTCATCCTGTCAATCCTGTCTATTTACTTTTGCGGTCTGCTTTAACTCACAGAGGGTCTGTGTCACACGAAGACTAAATGCCGATGCGCCTCTTCCCTTTCCCCGGCCGACTGTTCGCGCCGGCATTGCTACTACTCTCAGCTTGCGTCATCAGCACGGCCTGTGGCGGCGCGCCAACACAGGCGCACGCGCCGGCGACCTCCGCGCCCATCTCCGCACGCAGTCGTTTATTGACGGAAGCGCCGGGCCACATGGACGCGGATCGCGACGGGCTGCCCGATGTGGCCGAGTTGCGCTCGTTCAACGACCGCGAGAACTTCCGGCGCTGGTTTACGGGCATCGCCGAGACGCAGTTTTACGCATTGAGCCCGGCGTGGAACGAGGCGCAACGCGACTGCTCGGGCCTCGTCCGCTTCGCTCTGCGCGAGGCGCTCAGACCCCACGATCGACTGTGGTTTCAAAAGATGGGCGCGGGCTACGAATCGTTCGCGCCCGATGTGCGCGCGGCCGACAGAGTGCGCGCCGCCCTCGGCGACAAACTGTTTCGCACCTCTCTCGGCGCGTTCTCCGAAACCGATCTGGACGACCGGACCTTCTCCGAGTTCGCCGACGCGCGCACGCTTAAGGACTACAACTCGGACTTCGTCGGCCGCGACCACCGGCAGGCGCGCCCCGGCGATCTGCTCTTCTTTTACCAGCCGTGGGCGCAAGCATATCCGCATCACGTGATGATCTTCCTCGGCCCGGCGCGCGAAGCCGGTGAGGGCGCGGCCGACTGGGTGGTCTATCACACCGGCGCGTCGGCTGATGACCAAGGTACGATCAAGAAAGTGCGGCTCGCCGTGCTAAACCAGCACCCCGATCCGCGCTGGCGGCCCGTGGCGGGCAACAAGAATTTCCTCGGGTTCTACCGACTGAAGATGTTGCAATGACTGAGCCGAAGGACGGATAAGATGATTTCACCACAGAGGACGCGGAGGTCACAGAGAAATTTAAGCTGTCACGGTTTCTCCTTTTCCCTCTGTGTTCCTTCGTGGCCTCTGTGGTAAACGACAACTCTGACTTTCTCTCAAGCGGGAGTTAACCGAAGAGTTTCCCCTTTATGAACACTCGAAAACTCATCTCTGGCGCGCTCATCTACCTCGCGGTCGTCGTCGCGGTCTTCTCGTTCACCTATTGGCGGCTGCGCGTGCTGGCCGCGGGCGTGCCGCAAGAGTTGCCGGCGGCCGAGGAGCGCTATGAGCGCAACCCCGACATCGGCCCGCCGAAACCCTTCTTCTCGCTGCAAACCAACCGCAGCTATGGGACCAACGAGCGCCCCCGCGTGTGGGTCAACTACCGCGATCTCGATACGCTCGACTTCCGCATCTATCGCATCAACGATCCGGCCAAGTTCTTCAAGCAACTGGAAAACCCGCACCAAGCCGGCGAGGCCGAAGAAGGTGTTTTCGAGAATTACTGGCGCAAGCGCAATCCCACTTTTCTGGAGCGCGTGCGCGCCTTCAAAAACTGGTTCTTCTACCGCCTGCGCCGCTACGTCCGCGGGCAGTTGAAGAACGACTCACGCCGCAGCGTCAACCAGAATTTGCGCCGCGGAGACGAGCAGGAAGACTTGAGCTACCGCCAGCCGCTCAACAAGTCGGACTTCGCCCAAGTGCCGCTCATCAACGAGCAGCAACTCGTCTCCACTTGGCGCGAGAAGATGCCGCCGCTGAAAGATCAGTATGACCGCCAGCAGGTCTCGCTCGGCCGGCAGGGGCCGGGCGTCTATGTGGTCGAGGCCGTCAATCATGATTTGCGAGCTTACGGCGTCGTCATGGTCTCGGACCTCGCGTTGGTCGAGAAGACCTCGCAGCGCGACGGCGGATTGATGGTCTTCGCCGTCAACCGGCAGTCGGGCGCGCCACGCGCCGGCGTCGCCGTCGAAGTCGTGAGAGGTAAAAAAACAATCGCCTCCGGCCAGACGGACAACGACGGACTGCTGCGCGTCAAGGTCAGACAGGAAGCGCAAGCGGCGCAGGGCAATGACGGAGGCGAGGCAGGCGAAGAGTCTTCCGATGGCGACGGCGAAGAAGATGAGACGAGTGATCGGCCCGCGCGCGATTCGTATCTCGTGTTGGCGACCGAGCAGCGGAACTTCGCCATCTCCGATCTCGACTCGTTCTATTTCAGCGGCTACGACGGCGACAACTCTTCCGGCCTGACGAGCTACATCTACACGGATCGACCCGTCTATCGGCCGAACCAGAAAGTCTATTTCAAAGGCATCCTGCGCCGGCGCAACGAAGCCGGCGGCTACACGCTGCCGGCGGGCGCGGTCAACGTCAGCGTCGAAGACACGAACGGCGCGAAACTTTTCGAGCGCGAGCTAACGCTCTCCTCGCGCGGCACGTTCAGCGGCGAGGCCGACATTCCCGAAGAGGCCGCGCTCGGCAGTTATAACGTCTCCGTCACCGCCACGGACGGCGGCACGGCCAGCGCCTACTTCGAGGTGCAGGAATATAAGAAGCCAGAGTACAAAGTGTCGGTCACGACGCCGCAAAAGTTTGTGCCCGTCGGTCAGCAGATTCAGTTCAACGTCTCGGCGCGCTACTTCTTCGGCGCGCCCGTGACGCGGGCCGACGTTAAGTATTACATCTACCGCTCGCGCCATTACCCCTACTTCTTCGCGGCAGAGCCGGACCCGATTGCAGACTTCGGCGTGGACGAAGAATCGGACGGAGGTGAAGGTGGCTATTACTACGGTTACGGCAATTCGCTCGTCGAAGAGGGCGAAGGCAAGCTCGACCGTGAAGGCAACCTGCGAATCAACTTCGACGTCCCGCCGCCCGGCGAGAAAGACCGTTGGGACTACAGCTACCGCCTCGAAGCTCAAGTGACCGACGCCGCGCGCCGCACGATGCAGGCGAGCGCGAGCGCCGTCGGCACGCGCGGCTCGGTAGTCGCCGACGCCACTACCGATCGTTACGTCTATTACGAAGGCGACACCGCGAAGATCAAAGTCAGGACTTCTGACTACGAGGGCCGCCCCGTCTCCGTCCCCGTCGGCCTGAAGTTCGTCGAACAACGCTACGTCCGCATCAAGAAGAACGAGTATGGCTACGAGTACGAAACCTACGACGTACAGGAGCGCGAGTTGTCCGCAGCCGCCATGCAGACGAATCAACAGGGCGAGGCCTTTTACGACTATCGCGTCGCCGCGCCCGGCAACATCGCCGTCAAGCTCTCCGTCAACGAAGCGGGCCGCGAGATCGTCTCCGAGGGCGCGAGCCTGTGGGCGACCGACCGCGCCAACCGCTGGACCGACTACTCCTACGCTGACGGCGACGAAACCATCAAACTGGTCCCCGACAAGAAATCCTACCAGCCCGGCGAGACGGCGCACGTCCTCGCGCTTTTGCCCACGGACAAGGCGCACCTGCTCGTCACCACCGAACTGCAAACGGTCTTGACGACGCGACAACTCACCTCGACCGGGCGCGCCGTGATGATCGACGTTCCGATTGAATCGCGCTTTGCGCCGAACGTTTACTTGAACGTCACCTGCGTCAAGAACGGCACGCTGTACGCGAATGAGCAGGTGTTGGTCGTGCCGCCGCGCGACAAGCTGTTGAAGGTCGAAGTCGTCCCGAACAAGCAGCAGTACCGCCCGCGCGAGCCGGTGGCTTACACGATCTTGACGCGCAACGCCGACGGCAGCCCGGCGGCCGGCGCGGAAGTCTCGGTCGGCGTCGTGGACGAAGCCATCTACAGCATCTCGCCCGACAACGCGGGCGACATCCGGCAGCAGTTCTACGGTCGCCGCTACAACGAAGTCTCGACCTCCTTCTCCGTCAACTTCAGCTTCAACGGCTATGCCGGCAAGGAGCCGCTCCAGTTGGCGAAGAACAAACCCGCCTACCAACTCGCCGACTTCAAAAACGAAGGCGAGTTTGCCGAGGCCGTGGTCCGCAAACTCTTCAAAGACACGGCCCACTGGCAGGCCGACGTGACCACCGATGCGGACGGCCGCGCGACGGTCAAATTCGATCTGCCCGACAACCTGACGACGTGGCGTGCCACGGCCCGCGCTGTCACCTCTGACACGCGCGTCGGTTGGACCACCAGCAAGATCGTCGCGCGCAAGGACGTGATCATCCGCCTCGCCACGCCGCGCTTTCTGACGGCGGGCGACACGGCGACGCTCTCCGGCGTCGTCCACAACTATCTGAACACAGACAAGACGACACAAATCTCGCTCGACGTGCAGGGCGCGCAACTGCTCGACCCGCCCACGCAGACCGTCAACATCCCGAGTAACGGCGAGCACCGGGTCAACTGGCGCGTCTCGGCCACACAGACCGGCGAACTGCGCCTGCTGGCGAAAGCCCTGACCGACACCGAATCCGATGCCATTGAGTTGCCACTACCCGTCGAGCCGCGCGGCCTGAAGCGGACCACGGGCCAAGCGATCACGCTTTCAGGCGACGGCGACCAAGAGCGCACCGTCACGCTTGATCTGCCCGCGAACGCCGACCCGCGCGCACGCACGCTGCGCGTCGAGGCCTCGCCCTCGATTGCCGGCACGCTCTTCGGCGCGCTCGATTATTTGACGAGCTACCCTTACGGCTGCACCGAGCAAACGATGTCGAGTTTCCTGCCGACTGTCATCGTCGCCAACGCCTTGCAGGAGGTCGAGTCGGCTTCGATCCGAGACTCGAACAACATCGGCAAGAAAGTCCGCAAAGGTCTTGATCGCCTCTACAAGTTTCAGCACGAAGATGGCGGCTGGGGTTTCTGGCAGGACGATTCGACCGATCCGTGGATGACGGCCTACGTCGTGGACGGATTGACGCTGGCGAGCCGCGCCGGCTATCAGGTTGACGACGCACGCATCGAGAAAGGGCGCACACGCCTGTGGGGCTTGATCGACGCGGGCCGCACCACGGAAGGCAAGCAGATCGACATCGAGACGCGCGCTTACATGACCTATGCCCACGCCGCGAGCGGCGGCACGGAACCGCGTTTCGTCGAAGACCTCTACAACAACCGCGGGCGCTTGCAACCCTACGGCCGTGCCCTGCTCGCGCTCACGCTCAGGCAGCGCGGCGACCGCCCGCGCGCGCAAACGGTCGTCGCCGAGATCGAACGCACGGCCACGCAAAACGAGTTTGACGCACACTGGCCTTCGCGCCGCAACGCGCTCGAACAATACGCCGAAGAAAATACGATCGAGGCGACCGCACTCTCGGTCAAAGCGCTCGCGCTCGTCGCGCCCGAAAGCGAGGTGCTCGCCAAGGCCGCCCGCTGGCTCGTCACCAACCGCAAAGGTGGCGGCTACTACTGGCTCTCGACGCGCCAGACCGCCTTCGCGATCTACGGCCTGACCGATTACCTCAAAGTGAGTAATGAACTGTCGCCCGACTATGCGGTCGAGATTTATCTGAACAACGAGCAGGTGCTCGGCCAACAGATGACGGCCACGGAGGCTTCGAGCGGCAAGACCTTCCGCCTCGAACGCCGGCGCGAGCAGGTCGGCGGACAGACGCGGATTCGCGTCGTCAAGCGCGGCCCCGGCGTGCTGTATCTGTCGGCCACGCTCGACTACGCGACGAACGAGGAGCAGACGCCGGCGCAGGCGGGCGGCGGCCTCAAGCTTTCGCGCGAATACCTGCGTCTGCGTCTGGAAGAGACGAGCGAGGGACAGTTCAAGTGGAAGACTGAACCGCTGAGCGGCGATGTGCGTTCGGGCGATCTCATCGTGTCGCGCCTGACGGTGGAAGGCGAACGCGCGCAGTACCTGATGATCGAAGACCCGATCCCGGCCGGCTGCGAACAAATCGAGCAGGTCAGCGGCGTCGAACTGAACTACTCGGATCGCGGCTGGACCGACTGGTACAGCGCGCGCGAGTTCCGCGACGCGAGGACGGTCTTCTTCCTGCAATACTTCGACGGCAAGGCCACGTTCCAATACGCGATGCGCGTCCAGCAGCCCGGCCAGTTTCGCGCCGCGCCGGCCCGCGTCGAGCCGATGTACCAGCCGACGCAGCAAGCCAACGCGGCGAGCGCGTCGCTCAACATACTTGAAAAGCAGTGACAAGTGACGGGTGACAGATGACAGAAGGGAAGCTGATTTAATCTTGTCATCTGTCACCCGTCACCCGTCACCCCCAAGCATATGACTAAGAATGTAATCTCGTCCTTCATCAACGCCGCGCGGGATCTCTGGCGCGGGTGGCCAGCGCTCGGCGTGCTGGCCGCGCTCTACGCCGCGCTGCTCGGCGGATGTTACCTGTTCATCACGACGCGCGAGGCGACCGTCTGGCAGTTGGGCTTGACGGCGCTGCTGGCGTTAGCCGTGCCCGTGCTGCTGTTCGTGTTGCTCGCAGGGAGCGCCCGCGTCGCCGTCGGCCCGCAGACGCGGCCCCTCTCGCTGCTCGCGCAGGCGCTCACTACCGGCTGGAAGATTTTCCTCGTCAGCCTGCCGCTCGTCGGGTTGGCGGTGGCGCTCGTGTACGGCGCGGAGAAATTAGAGAACCGCGTTAAGCCTTCCGCGGAAGAGGTGGCCGAGCGGCGCGAGCAGTTGAGAGAAGCGGCGCAATCTGAAACGGCGGTGGAGCCATCCGCCCCGCCGGTGCGCTGGAAATACGTCGGGGTGGTCGCGCTCGAACTCCTGCTGCTCGGCGTCGTGCTGCCGCTCTTCGCGGCGGGGTTGTGGCTCGCGGTCGCGCGCGACGGGCTCGGCAAAGCGCTCCGCCGCCTCGGCTCGACGCTCGCCCTCGCGCTCGCGCCGCAGTCGGTGCTGACCTACGCCGCCGGCATGATCCTCTTCGCACTGGTCCCCTACTTCCTGATCTACAAGACGACGCCCACAGAGAGCAACTGGCTCGAACTCGCGCTCTTCACGCTACGCCTCGCGCTGGCCTTCGCCCTCACGCTCTTCGGCTGGACGCTGACGTTGCGGGCGTTGGAGAGACAGACGCCGGGCGGGTTGCCGGCGGCGGCCGGCGACGCGGCCACGGCCGAAGGGGTATGAGCGTGAGGTGACGGCGACACCAGAAAACTGATCATGCCTGCAAAACTAATAGGGGAGACAATCACGCGGGGGCGGCAACACGCCGCCCCGAACCATTTCGCGCCCCGCCCGATCTTTCGGCACTCCACCGCCTTGTCCCACTGTCTCGCCCAAAGCTTCGTTTGTGCCGTCGTCTTCGTTTGCCTCTTCTGGCCGACAACTCATCCGCCGGCCTTGCACTCGCAAGAGGTCCGCCTCGACTCCCGCACCGCCGTCCCCTCGAGCGAAGGTGATGTTGACGCCGCCTTGCAGCGCGCGACGGAGGCAAGCCTCGCGGGACGCGAGGGGACGATCATCGCGCTCGATCCGGAGACGGGGCGCGTGCGCGCCGTCGCCAACCGGGAGATCGCTTTCGGGCGCGCTTACCCGCCCGGCTCGACCGTCAAGCCCTTTACGCTGCTGGCCGCGTTGCGCTCAGGCGTCGTCAAGCCCGCATCGCGCCTGAGTTGCCGACAGCCTTACGAGCGCGGCGATTTCTCGATTCGTTGTTCGCACCCGCCCGATCAGCCGCCGCTCGACGCCGCAGGCGCGCTCGCGCACTCGTGCAACTACTACTTCGCCAAACTCGGCGAGCGAGCGCCTTCCGACGAGTTTGATCACACCCTTGCCGCCTACGGACTCGGCGGCAGGGCGCAACGACACCACCCGTCCGGCCCAGCGCCTGCGTCAGCGAACCGTGTTAGTGGGCGCGGCCCGTGGCACGTCCGCGCGGCGCTCGGCGAAGGCGGCCGGCTGCTCGTCACACCGGCGCAGTTGCTCGCGGCCTACGCCGCGCTCGTCAACGGGGGGCGCGTGTTCGCGCTCAGGCAGCCCGCGACGCCTGAGGCAGCGCGGTCTTCTCGGCCGGAAGCAGTCGCCGTACACGCCCCGCCGCTCGCGCCTGAAGAGCGCGACGCCATCTTCGACGGGATGCGCGAGGCAGTCGAGCGCGGCACGGCCTCCGCCGTGGGCTTCGCCTCGCTGCCCTTCCGCGTCGTCGGCAAGACTGGCACGGCCACCGAAGTCGGCGACTTCCGCACGCACGGCTGGTTCGTCGGCCTCGCTTTGGAAGGGGACCAAGTGGAAGACAAGTTAGCGACGGGACGGCGTGGCGCAGGAATCGAGCCGCCGGCCGCGCGCCTCTCTGTGCTGGTCTTCCTCCGCCGCGGCACCGGCGCGGAGAGCGCGCAGATCGCCCGGCAGGTGTTCGCGGTGTACGCGCGTTCGGCGTCCGCGTCACAAAGCGGTGAGCCGACGGGAGCGGCGAGTGATGACGTCCTGTACGCGCCCCCACTGATCGATGCGGCGCGCGCGCCCCGCGACGTGTCGCCCCGGCAGGTCGCACACGTCTCGGTGGTGCGTGTGCGGTTGACGCGCGCGGGCGTCACCAAAACTCTCTCGCTCGAAGACTACCTGTTCGGCGCGCTGGCGGCCGAGGCGAGCACCGAAGACGAGTTCGCGGCGCTGAAGGCGCAGGCGGTCACGAGCCGGACCTATGCACTCGATAACCTCCGGCGGCACGCGCGCGAGGGCTTCGACTTCTGCGACCTCACACACTGCCAGCGCTTCCTCCGAGTAACGGCCGAGAACGCGCGCCCCCAATTTCACGCGACACTACGCCGCGCCCTGCGCGAGACTGAGGGCGAAGTCATACTTGGTCCCCGCGGTTCTCTGGCCCACGCCTACTTCTCGGCTTCGTGCGGCGGCGCGACCGCAAATGTCGAAGCTTTGTGGGGCACGCCCGCGCGTGAAATCTACGAGCGCGGCGTCGCGGACGAATCCTGCGCGGCGGACGCGCGCCACAGTTGGCAGGACGAGATTTCGACAGCCGAGTTATTGCGCGCCCTGCGCGGCGATGCACGCACCGCTGGCGTCGGCTCCCGACTCGACGGGGTTGCGGTCGTCAAGCGCGACGCGAGCGGGCGCGCCGAACTGGTCCAGCTTGACGGCGAGCGTCGCCTCGTGGTGCGCGGTTGGGACTTCAAGATCGTCGTCGGGCGCACGCTCGGCTGGAACCTGCTCCGCAGTTCGCGCTTCGAGGTCACACGGCGCGGCGCGGGCTTCGTCTTCAGTGGCAGGGGGTTCGGACACGGGCTGGGCTTATGCCAAGCGGGCGCACACTCTTTGGCCCGGCGCGGCGCGGACTACCGCGAGATCGTCAGACACAACTTTCCGGGCGCACGCCTCAGTCGCTTGAACGGAGGAACGTGGCGCGCTGAGGCGCACCAAGCAGGTCGGGCACGATCATCAACAGAGCCGGAGGCGCAAATGATGACTGTCGGGGCCGGGCTTGTCCCTGCCCGTAGCGAGCGCAAGCTCGCTCGTCAAGTATCGTTTATGCGCGAAGTGAACAGCAGCCATGTCGTGACCGCGCTTTCACCCGGCGGGCAGGGACAAGCCCGGCCCCTACAACCCATCGTCTCGCCTCCAC
>JBOGOY010000074.1:0-9997 GCA_050748185.1 Pyrinomonadaceae bacterium | reverse complement strand
GTCCCGAGCCGGCCTCTTGCAAGTCCGCCGGCAGAGCGCTCAGTAATTGTTCGGCTGGAACGGCGACGCCGGTCGCCCGCGTCGCCGCGGCCGGCTGCTGGCCGCAAACGACGATCGAGCAAAAAAGAACGGCGAGTGTCAGTAAACTAAAAATACGAAGGCGCACCTTGCAGACTCCTCCCCAGTGATCGCTGTCAACAACTGATTCACGCATACGCAGATCTACTTATTCTCAAGGATAGAATTTCAGCCACGGAAGGCCCAAGAGCGCTCCGCGCAGAGCGGCATTCTAAATCCTCAACAGTGACAGGTAAACGGTGACAGGAGCAGAAAGGGAACAGTGACATGTAACAAGTGACAAGTGACAGGAAGAAAACATCTCTGACTTGTCACTCGGTCACTCATCACTGTTTTTGCTTGTCACCTGCCACTTGTCACCCGTCACTTTTGAGGATTTAGCCCAAGCGGCGGATGATGTTCACCACCTTGTTCCAGTTCGGCGCGTCCGTCAGGTGACTCCACGACAAGCGCACGGCGCTTTGGATAATCGTTTGCGGTAGCCCCATGGCCTGCAAGACGTGGCTCGGCTGATAGCTGTGTGACGTGCAGGCAGAGCCGTTTGAGATGGCGATTTCGTCTTTCAGCGCGACCATCAAAGCCTCTGAATCAATTCCCGGGAACGAAAGGTTGAGCACGTTCCGATGTCGGCGAAGTTCGTCATCAACGACGGGCAGCACCGGCGGGCGGCCATCGAGATGGCGCTGCGCGAAAATCCGGACATCGCGGACGAATCAATCGCTGTCGTATTTTTTCTCGACATCGGTCTCGAGCGCTGCCAGCAAATGTTCGCGGACTTGAACCGCTATGCGATCCGCCCGTCGAAATCGCTCGGCGTGTTGTACGACCACCGGGACGACGTGGCGAAACTCGCCAAGTTAGTCGTCTTCAAGTCGCCGGTCTTTCGCGACGTGGTGGACGTGGAACACAGCACGCTCTCGCTTAAGTCGCGGAAGCTATTTACCCTGAGCGCCATTTACACGGGGACGCTGGCCTTGCTCGCCAATCTCGACAAAGGCCCGCTCACGAATCACGCGGAACTCGCGGCCTCTTTCTGGGAAGAGGTCGCCAAACAGTTTCCGGAGTGGCAACTGGTGCGCGAAAGAGAGATGCCGGCGAGCGATGTGCGCCGCGACTTTATACACTCGCACGGCATTCCGCCCTTCAGGCTCTCGGCAGAGTCGGCAACGCCTTGATGCGGAACGGCGCGGGAAGTTGGAAGCGACCTCTGGGCAAGCTTAAAAGCATTGACTGGTCGCGGTCGAACGCGCGGTTGTGGGAAGGGCGGGCGATGATCGGCGGCCGGGTGTCGAAGGCGGGACATAATGTGACGCTGACGACCAACGCGATCAAGCAACATCTCGGGGTGAAACTGACGCCAGACGAACAGCGCGTCGAGGATGCTTTTCCGCGAGGTGAGAATGGCAGAAGCTAAAACCGGGCGGGCGAAATCCGCTTTTGACGAATTAGGATTCAGGCAGGCGGTCGCCCGCCTCGTTAACGAAATCAAAGAACTATACTTGGCCGACGAGATTCCGTGGGTCATCGGCTACAGCGGCGGCAAGGATTCGACCGCCGTGCTGCAACTCGTCTGGCTTGCGCTCGCCGAGCTTGACGCCGGCGAGCGGCGCAAGACGATTCACGTTATCAGCACCGACACGCTGGTGGAAAATCCGGTGGTCGCTGCGTGGGTCAATCAATCACTCGTCACGATGCGCGAAACGGCGGCCACGCAGCAGATGCCAATTCGTCCCGCTCGCCTGACGCCGGAGATCACGGATAGCTTCTGGGTCAACCTCATCGGCAAGGGGTATCCCGCGCCGCGCCCGAAGTTTCGCTGGTGCACCGAGAGGCTAAAGATCAACCCGTCGAATGCGTTCATCACGAACGTCGTGCGCGAAAGCGGCGAAGTCATCCTCGTGCTGGGGACGCGCAAAGCCGAAAGCGCTATCCGCGCGCGCAACATGGAAAAGCACGAGCGGCTGCGCTCGCGCGAGCGCCTGAGCCCGAACGCCAGCCTGCCGAATTGCCTCGTCTTCACGCCGGTCGAGGATTGGTCGAACGACGACGTGTGGCTCTTCCTGATGCAGGTCAGAAATCCGTGGGGCTATGACAACAAAGACTTGCTGACGATGTATCAGGGCGCGTCGCCCGACGGCGAGTGCCCCCTCGTGGTGGACACGACGACACCGACTTGCGGCGACAGCCGTTTCGGGTGCTGGGTGTGCACGATGGTGGACCAAGACAAGTCCATGCACGCGATGATTCTGAACGACGAAGAGAAGGAATGGATGCTGCCGCTGCTTGAGTTGCGAAACGAACTCGACGTGTCAGACGACCGACACCTGCGCGATTTTCGCCGCATGAACGGACTGGTGCAGATTTTCAACGGGCGCAACATCCCCGGACCTTACACCCAATCGTCGCGCGAGCGTTGGCTGCGCCGCGTCCTCGAAGCGCAGCGGTGGGCGCGCACGCACGGCCCCGAATATGTGCGCGAGATCGATTTGATCACGCTCGCCGAACTTCACGAAATCCGTCGCCTCTGGGTGACGGAGAAGCACGAGTTGGAAGACTCTCTACCGCGCATCTACGAAGAGGCAACCGGCGAAAAATTTCCGACGCCGCGGCTGGACGACAATCTCGTGTTCGGCGCTGCGGAGATGGGATTATTGAAAGAGATTTGCGGCGACGATCAGATACATTTTGAGTTGGCGCGCGAACTGCTTGATGTTGAGCAACGCTTTCGCACGCAAGTGCGCCGCGCCGGTTTGTACGACGCGCTGGAACAAGCCTTTCGTCGCAATTTCTACGCCGACGAGAGGGACGCGACCGACCGCGCCCTGCGTCGCAAAACCGCGCTCGATGCGGCCCGTGGCGGTGAGTTTCAGCCGCTGCCGTTGACGCCGTTCGAAACGACAAGTTCGGCCGAATCAACTTCGACGGGGAGCGAGTGATAAGTGTTTCTCGAAGAAGTCACCCTTCGCAACGTCGGACTCTTCCGCCACAGCCACACGCTCAAACTCGCGCCGCCTTCGCCGAAGCAGCCGGTCGTGTTGATCGGCGGCTTGAACGGTAGCGGCAAGACCACGCTGCTCGACTCGATCCAACTCGCGCTCTACGGCAAGCGCGCGCCTCTCGAATCGCGGCCGCCTGCCTTACGAAAAATACCTGCGCCGCTCAATCAACAGCCAGAGCACGCCGCACGAAGAGGCGTCCGTCACGCTACAGTTCCGCCAGTGGTTCGATGGCCGCGAGCACACCTACCGCGTGCGCCGCGCGTGGACGGCGAACGAGCGCGGCGTGTCGGAGCACGTCGCGGTCATGCACAACGAATCTTTGGACCGCGTGCTGACCGAGACTTGGGCGGAATACGTCGAGGAACTGCTGCCGGTTGAAATCTCGCAACTCTTCTTCTTCGACGGCGAGAAGATCGAAGGCTTTGCCGACCGTGAAAGCTCTACACAATTGTTAGCCCGTGCGGTTCATTCATTGCTTGGTCTAGATGTGGTTAATCGTTTGTCCAGATTGACGAGGAATATTTCAACCGCCTCAAGCCCTTCGTCGGGCGCGCATACCGACTTGAATTTGACGACCGAGGCGGCACGTCGAAAGTTGAACCGGGTTACTTTTGGTGAGTCATGGCTATCGAACACATCCGCCTCTCGCAGCAAGCCAAAGAGCAACTGATCAAGCTCAAACGCACGACCGGCATCCAGCACTGGAACGTGCTCTGCCGTTCTCGCCTTCTGCTCCGCGACTGTTTGAAAAAGCCCGCAGGGGCGAGATTCAATAGCGTGGGGCAGCGCCCCACGAAACTAATCCAGATCATCAGAAGCCCTGAAAGGGCGAGATAATTGAAGAGCGATGCCACCCTGTCAGGGCTTGGTCGGAGGAACGACTCTTCACCCGGCGCGTTGCGCCGGGCTATTGAATGTCGCCCCTACGGGGCTTCATTAGGATAGACTTTTCAGACAGCTTCTAACGATTGCGAAAGACGTTTTGCCGATGCCACTCCAACGCTGCTAAGTCCGGCAGAAACAATTCTTCGATGGGATGGATGATCGAGCGCCCGGCGAAAGTTACCACGTAAGAAGGCAGATTATGTTGGGCCGCAAGTTGCGGCGAAGTCATCACTTCGTAACGTGCCGAGACGCTCAACATACCTTCGTCAAAGTTCCAATGACACAGGCGGCACAAGCACAGACCATTGCGTGGATCGTCGTTGAAGCTAACGCTGAAGGGAATGATATGAGCCGCCTCGACGACTGTATGACCGTCAGCGGTCAAAATGCGGAGGCCACACGTCGTACACCGATGCGCGTAGGCGGTGACAATCGCGCGCCGAAAGCCTTGATCGCGTGCGGCGGGTTTGATTTCATCCGGGATGCTGATGCCGCGTTTCTCTTTTTCCTGTTTCAACAATTCCAAGCTGTAACGGAAAGCCTCGTCATTAATTGCGCTCTGCTCCAAAAGCCCGGCGCGGACTTCCGGCGCAAAGTATTTCTCGACAAGGATCGAGCGCAGAATGTCGCGCCACTCACGCACGCGCAGAAGCGAGAATAGTTCATCATCAAACTTCGCGCCGAAGGCGACTTCGTTCAATTCGTTGATGGAGCGAAAACGCGAAGCTGCCGCGACAATCACCTCTTTGCCGGGACGGGGAACAAGTTGCCAAAAGCTTTCACTCGTCAGGTGAAAGAACGGCGTTGAAATATCGCCGCGCTTGTCGGGCGGCATTACACGCGCCCAATAAAGCGTGAACGTCTCGCACAGATCGGGCGTCAGTTCGATTAAATTGTCTTTGATTGCGCCTTGCGAGATGGAATCAAGAACGGCCAACAGCAAAAGCGGCTTGTGCGGCGCGCGGTGCTTGGTTCCGGCTGACCAACGTGCGCGGCTTGTGTCGCTGCGGAGTTTCTCAAACGCTTCGGCGTATTTAGTCAGCATCCCAAGTTAATCTTGCCTCGACTCTGGTCAAAATTCGGTCGGGCGAAAGTGTATGACGAAATCAGCAACTTGGGGAACAATTGAACGCGCGCCGCTTGACGCCGCAAGGAGAGACACGGAATGCCGCACACTTTAACCATCAAGTACGGCGATGATGTTTTGCTGAACTTGAACGTTTCGCCCGAACAGTTTGCCGCCGAAGCCAAGTTTTTACTCGCCGCCAAACTCTATGAACTCGGGCGGCTGTCTTCCGGTCAGGCCGCCCAATTCGCCGGACTTGAGCGCGTCGAGGTTTTGTTCGCGCTGCGAAGCATCAACTTGCCGATGAGTAATTTGCAGAGCGCAGACCTCGCGGCGGAATTGGACTTCGCCCTCAATGGCTGAAAGAAGATGAAACAGGGGCTTCGATGGTGTCACGGTGCTGCTCGTAGAGGGCGCGGGCGCGCGCCAGCATCTCCGGGACCGGGGTGTGAGAAAGAACTTCCTTTGTTTGACCGTTCACGACGACTTCGCCAACCTCTCCAATGTCGCCGATGAGCGGATAGGCGAGCAGCACGGGCACGCGCCAGACGCCCGCGTGTGTGTCCAACCGCGGCTGGCCGGCGGTGAGGCGATCCGGAAGAGAGTCGCTGAGGAAGAGGCTGGCCGCCGCTTCCGCTTCGAGGGCCGTGAGCTTGGGGGTGATGTTGACGACCATCGCGGTTATTACTTTAGCATGACGGGCGACGTTGGCATCATCAGTCACCGCTTGCGCCGTGGATCGATGTCAAACGTCAAGGGCGGATTGACCGGGCGATATGCTTCGTCGCAGATGGCGGCGTTGGCGTAGGTGACGCCGTTTAGTTCGCGTCGCCCGTAGCTGTGATGGATGTGGCCGAAGACGTGGAGGAGCGGATGGACGCGGCCGACCGCCTCGGCCAGCGCTTCGCACCCGACGCGCTCGCCGCGCGGCACTTCGTCGAGGATGCCGTAGGGCGGGCCGTGCGTGACGAGCACATCCGTGCCGGCCGGGATCAGCGCCCACTTCTCTTCGAGCGCGCGGCCGCGCGGCAGGTTGAAGGCCCAGTCCATGAACCACGGCTGCCACGGCGAGCCGTAGATTTTCAAGCCTTCACATTCGACAAAGTTATCTTGCACATAGACGGCGTTGGTGACGAGCGAACGCGCGAGGTGCGGGTCGGTCTGAAAGAGCCAGTCGTGATTGCCGGCGATGATGAACTTGTGCCGGTGCGGCAGCGTGCCGAGCCAGTGGTTGAACGAAACGATCTCGTCGAGGTCGCCGACAAAGGTGGCGTCGCCCGCGTGGATGAGGAGGTCGCCATCCGGCACGGCGATCTGATCGTGCATCGAGTGGGTGTCGCTGAGGCAAACGATTCTTAGCATCCGAGTGATTCTAATGCGTAACCGACGAAATTGGGATACTGAGGAATAAACCGAGATTGACAAGATGAAGCAGGTGAGAAGCCGGCCGCCATACTTTTTCCATCTTGTTAATCTTGTCAATCCTGTCCATTTCTTCGGCGTTTAATGACGGGTGACAAGTAACAGGAAGCAGACTGTTCTCGCTTGTCACCCATCACTCGTCACTCTCTTCATCCTGTCACTTTGGCTTGGCTTAGGTTAAAAATGGCTGCGGGCGGTTGACGCGGAGAGAGGGAGGTTGCGGAAGTTGAATGCCTGAATTCCTCAGACGCATCCTGAACACTCGCCGGGAAGCGAGAGAACTGAAAAGTGTCGCGCGCTTCGGCTGCAAGGTCGAACATTTACGTTCGGCTAGTGAAGTCAACTTGGCGGAGGTCTTTGGTTCCGGGGAACTGGAAAGGGAATGGCGGACGATCGCGCCGCGGCTTCGGCCGTTCGACATTCCGGACGGAACCGGCGGAGTCAACCCCGGAGATCGCCGGGCGATCTTTTATCTGACGAGGTACTTCAAGCCTCGTTCCGTGTTGGAGGTGGGCACACACATCGGCGCCTCTACCCTACACATCGCCGCAGCCCTTCACGACGTTCAAAGCTTAGAGAATCAGGAGCGCCCGAATTTCGTTTCCGTCGATGTCTGCGATGTGAACGATCCGCTGGCACAGCCGTGGCTACGGCACGGAACAAGGTCTTCACCCGTTACCATGATTGACGAATTAGGGTGCGGACATTTCGTTAGGTTCGTGACCGACGACTCGCTGGACTACTTGGTCGGGCGCCAACAAAAGTACGATCTGATCTTCCTTGATGGCGATCATGCGGCGAAAACGGTTTATCAAGAGATACCTCTTGCTTTAGACTTGCTCGAACGGGACGGGCTGATTCTACTGCATGACTATTTCCCGCGATTGCATCCATTATGGTCAGACGGCGCCGTGATACCGGGTCCGTGTTTGGCGGCGAATCGGTTAAGAGCCGAAGGGGCCGAGTTCGATGTGCTGCCGCTAGGCCGACTGCCGTGGCCGACGAAATTGAAGTCGAACATCACGAGCCTCGCTCTGTTGGTCAGGACGAGCAATTAATGAAGCCGGCAACCCGGTCGCCTTGAGAACCTGTTTAAGAAGTCGTGGTCGCCGAAGGCGACCGCTTCAATAGCGTCGGGAAACGCCCGGCGACAGCGGGCCGCATCCGTCCCGACCCTGTAAGGGTCGTATTCCGCATGAGTGATTCGACCCTTACAGGGTCGGTTAGTTAACTGATGTCATCCGGCGGCGTTGCCGCCGGCTATTGAATCACGCCCTTGACAGGGCTCTTCAAACAGCTTGTTAGAGCGCCCCTCTCATGAAACTTGCACACTTTTTTAGACGTGACGCGACACGGGCCATGGTGTCGTTCCTGTTGCTGCTCTGCGTCATCGCAACGCAAACACCCGTCGTGGCGCGCACGCGGGCTGCCACCACCGCCGCGAGCATCACGGTTCACGCCGGACGGGCGGAAGGGCGAATCAGCCCTCTGCTCTACGGTCAGTTCATCGAGTTCATGTTCGAGGGCATCAAGGGCGGGCTGCACGCGGAACTCTTGCGTGACCGCGGCTTCGAGGACGCGCCCAACTCGATCCAGCTTCCACGCTACTGGGAACGTTACCCGGACGATCGCAACGACGACTACGGTTTGAACTTCAAGCGCGACGATCGCGTCGCCTACCCATCGGCGGGCGCTCCCGTCGAAGGGCTGCTCGGCGGAAATTCGCTCCGCGTCGAAGTCGGCGACAGCGTCATCACGCGACACGGTCTGTACCAGCCGCGCGTCCCCGTGCGCGGTGGCGTCGAATACCCCGGTTACTTGTGGCTAAAGACCGACGGCTATGCGGGGCGGGTCCGTGTCGCGCTCGAATCCGACGTAGCGGAAGGCGAGACTTACGCGGAAGCCGACATCACGGGCGTCGAGGGCGATTGGAAGAAATACGAGTTCACTCTGCGGCCGAAAAGGAGCGACCCGCTCGCGCGCTTCTGCATTCTCTTCGACGGGCGCGGGCGGCTGTGGCTCGATCAGGCGTCGCTGATGCCGGGCGACGCCGCGGTGGGCGGCGTGCGGCGTGACGTGTTCGAGCGCGCAGCCGCCTTGTCTCCGGCGTTCCTCCGTTACCCGGGCGGCAACGTCGCGCAGGATTATCATTGGGAGTGGGGCGTCGGGGCGCGTGACGCGCGCCCGTCGTGGATTAACCTGTCGTGGAAGAACGAGCCGGAGCCATCGGATTTCGGCACCGACGAATTCATACAGCTGTGCCGCCGCATCGGGGCCGAACCGTCGATCACCGTCAACGTCGAAGGGCGCGGCGCGACCGCCGAGGAAGCGGCGGCGTGGGTCGAATATTGTAACGGCGCGGCGACGACGAAATACGGCCGGTTGCGCGCACGCAACGGACACCCCGAACCGTACCACGTGAAGTACTGGGAAGTGGGAAATGAAATCTGGGGCAGTTGGGTGCGCGGACACACGGACGCCGAAACTTACGCCCGCAACTACAGACGCTACGCGGAAGCGATGCGCCGCGTCGATCCGACGATCAAACTCATCGCGGTCGGCGACAACGACATGCGCTGGAACCGCACGGTGCTCACACAGGCGGGCGGGCAGATCGACTATCTCTCGATCCACCACTACTACAACACGCAGGGCGAAGAGGCGGGCGATCCGCTCAACCTGTCGGCGCGCCCGCTGCACTTCGAGCGGTTTTACAGAGAGGTTGCCGCACTCGTCCGCGAGACGACGCCGGTGGGGCGCGACATCAAGCTCGCGATCAACGAGTGGGGACTCGCCCTGCCCGTCCGGCGACAATACTCGATCGAGTCGGCGCTCTACGCGGCGCGTTTGATGAACGTCTTCGAGCGTGCGGGCGACGCGGTGGCGATGAGCGCGGTTTCCGACCTCGTCAACGGTTGGCCCGGCGGCATTGTGCAGGCGAATCGGCACGCCCTGTTCGTGTCTCCGATTTACCTCGTCAACCAACTCTACGCTACGCACCTCGGCGCCGAACGCCTCGACACGGAAGTCACCGGGCCGACCTTTGACACGAGCCGCGAGGGGCGACAGATACCCTACCTCGACGCGGTCGCCTCGCGCTCGGCGGACGGCACACGCATCTTCATTAAAGCCGTCAACACCCACCGCGCGCAGGCGCTCGACGTGGGAATCCATCTGAAGGGCGCGCGGGTGCTGCCCCGTGCCGACGTGGCGATGGTCATCGCCGACAGCCTCGCCGCGTCCAACAGTTTCAAGACGCCCGAGGCCGTCTCGATCAGGCGCGCGCGGATCGCCGCCGGGTCCGACTTCCGCCTCGTCTTGCCGAAGCATTCGGTCGCGTTGATCACACTGCGCGTATCGAAACAGTAAGCGGCCGAGGCACGACGGAAGCGGGCGCATTCATATTGCAACCGTCGCCGGGCATCGGGAACAGAAGTTCAATGTTATCTTTCTGAGAGGCTGCCTGAAGAGTTCCTCTTCCCCGAAGGGGATAAATTCAATAGCGTCGGGCAACGCCCGACGAAGATGCAGGACATGTGTTCCGACT
>JBOGOY010000073.1:0-10018 GCA_050748185.1 Pyrinomonadaceae bacterium | reverse complement strand
GCAGTGGCGTTGACGACGCCGATAATCAAAAGGCCATCGACGACGTCTGGTAAGGAGCGAAGATGATGGCCCAAGAGAACACGACCGAGTGGCGGATCATTGGCGAAACCGTCCCCGGCGCGTCGCACCTGCGCGCCGGCATCCCGAATCAAGACGCCATCCTGCAACTGCGCGAGTCGGGGCGGAGCTTGCCGCTGGTGCTCTCCGTGTCCGACGGCCACGGCAGCAACAAGTGTTTCCGCAGCGACCGCGGCTCGCGCTTCGCCGTCAGACGGGCCGCGCAACTTGTGACGGAATTTCTGGACGAGCGGCGCGGCCGCTTCGACTTGGCGGAGATTGAAAGCAGCGGCAAGGAGTGGCTGCCGCGGGAGTTCGTCAGGCGCTGGCGCGAGGCGGTCGAGGCCGATCTCAAAAGCCGGCCGTTCTCGGAGGAAGAGTTCGGCCGGCTGGAACACAAAGAGAACGCGCGCGCCAGAAAACTCGTCGAGACCAATCCGCTGCTCGCCTACGGCGCGACCTCTCTGACCGTCGCCGTAGAGGAATCTTTCATCCTCTATCTGCAACTCGGCGACGGCGACATCCTCAACGTCTCCGCGGCGGGCGAAGTCACTAAAGCCCTGCCCGCGGACGAGCGCCTCTTCGCCAACGAAACGACCTCGCTCTGCTCGACGGACGCCGAGCGCGATTTTCGCTTTCGCCTGCAACAGTTTTCCGGCGAACGGCCCGCCATCATCCTGCTGACGACGGATGGGTACGCCAACTCTTTCTCGAACGAAGAGGGGTTCCTCAAAGTCGGCCGCGACCTGCTTGAGATGCTGCGCTCGGACGGCTTCGATTTCGTCAACGAGAACGTCAAGGGGTGGCTCGAAGAAGCGACGCGGGCGGGCAGCGGCGACGACTCGACGCTCGGCCTCATCTGCCGCATGGACGCCGTCAGGAAACCGGCGGCGGAAAGTGCGGCTTCGGCGGAGGTGAGCGCCACGCCGACTGCGCCGACGGAGGCTAAGGCGGCCACGGCGGCCGGCGAAACCGCGGAGGCGAGCGCCGACGCCCCCACGCCGCAACCGACAACAGCCCCGCCAGTTCAAACACATCCCGAGCCACCGGCCAGCGCGTCGCCCGACAAGCAAGGCGCATGAACGAACTGCCCAGACAAAAGCTCCGCGAGTTGGTCGCTCGGCACGGCCGCGGGCTCGCCGAAGATGCGCGGCGCTGCGAAGGGCTGTTACGAGATTACTGCGGCGGCTATCGCCGCGAGGTTTCCGCGCTGGTGTCGGCACTCGAAGAGCACGCGGCAAAGGAGCTGCTCGACGCGCCCGCCGGTACGCCGCGCGAAGTTTTGCTGGCGCGCCTCGCTCGGCGACTCTGCGATCACCTCGCGCTGTCCGAACACGCGGCCGTGTGGGCGGTTGATTCGTGGGCACTGGCGCTCGGCGTGGTGTCGGACGACGAACATCAAGCCATCGAGCGACGGAGGGCTCAGCAGACGGAGACGACGACGGCGGCCAACGAGGCAACGGCGATCCCTCTCCCGCCGCCAATAGCCGCACACGTCGCCGCCGCTGCCACCACCACCGAGCCGACGAACAAACCGCCGCCAGTTCCATCGGCCGCCGCTGCCCGCTCGCTCATCATTTCCATCAAAGGCGGGGGCGATTACGCGAGCATCGGCGACGCGCTGAAAAACGTTCCGGCAGGCGCGCGCCTGCTCATCCGCCCCGGCCTGTATCAAGAAGGGTTCGTCATCGATCGAGAGGTCGAGCTTGTCGGCGACGGCCCCGCGGAAGATGTGATCATCAGGAGCACGGATGCGAGTTGTATCTTGATGCGCGCCGAGCGTGCGACCGTCTCGGGGCTAACTCTGCGCGGGTGCGCAGCGGGCGGCGGCAACGCGGGCTTCTTCGCCGTGGACGTTCAGCGCGGAAAACTGATGCTCGACGACTGCGACATCACGTCCGACACGCTCTCGTGCGTCGCGGTCCACGGCCCCGAAACCGACCCCACAATCCGCCGCTGCCGGATTCACGACGGCGCGGACTCGGGCGTCTATTTCTTCGACGGCGCGGCCGGGAAGGTCGAAGCTTGCGAGGTCTATGGCAATGCGAACGTCGGCATCGCGATCACCTCGCGGGCTAACCCCTCCGTCCGGCACAGCAAGGTTTATGACGGGAAGAATGCCGGCGTGGTGGTGTGGCAGGAAGGCTTGGGATTAATCGAGGAGTGCGCGATTTACGGCAACCGTCTGGCGGGCGTGGGCAGCAGCGAAGGCGGCCACCCGACGCTGCGCGCGTGCCGCATCTTCGACGGCGACAACTCGGGCGTCTTCGTCCACCGCGGCGGCGAATGTACGGTCGAAGGCTGCGACATCAGCGGGCACCGCGAGGCGGAAGTGGCGGTCACGACCCGAGGCAACCTGAGCTTGCGCGGCGGCAAAATTCATCACGGCCGAAACGCCGGCGTCTTCGTCCGCGAAGACGGGCGGGCGCTGTTGCAGGAGTGCTCGATTAAAGACAACGCCGAGAGCGGCGTCGTGGTCGGGGCGGGCGCGTTGGCCGCCGTCCGGCGGTGTCACGTCAACGGCAATGGGCAGGTGGCGATCAGAGTGGCGGAGGGCGGGGCCGCGAGCGTCGAAGACACAGACCTCTCGGGCAACCTGCTCGGCCCGTGGGACGTGGCGGACGGCGCGTTCGTCGAGAGCGAGCGCAACCGCGAGCGTTGAAAGAAGCGCGCCCGCGCATCAATCCGGAAGAGTTTGAGGTGACGGCGGGGCTCAGCCACCAAGGGCACGAAGCGCGAAGAGTTAAATCAGTGGTAACGTTGACGCTTTACCGTGCTTCGTGTGCTTGATAGTGGGTCAGTTTGATTCCGGCAGTTGAGAGTTCAACCTTGAGGTTGCCGTTTCGCGGCCACAAACTAAAGTTTGAACTCTCAACTGACCCACTACCTTTTATTCGGCTCACTGGTATGAATTTGCGGCGCAAGCCAGAGAGAGGGATTGGCAGATGGACCAGATACTCAAGCCCGGTCAGGCCGTGCGGTGCGAGCCTTCGGGGATGGCGTGCGTAGCCGAGACGCTGCTCGGCGCGGGCGGACAGGGCGAGGTGTACAAGGCGACGCTCGGCGGCGAGTCGGTGGCGCTGAAGTGGTTTTTCCCGCACATGTCCACGCCGGAGCAGCGGGCCGCGATTGAACTCCTCGTTAGGAAAGGGCCGCCGAGCGAGCATTTTCTATGGCCGCTGGAGATCACCGTGGCGCAGGGCGTCGTGGGCTTCGGCTACGTGATGCCGCTCAGGCCCGCGCGCTTTAAGAACATCGTCGATCTGATGAAGCGGCGCATCGAGCCGACCTTTCGCGCGCTCGCCACGGCCGGCCTGAACCTCTCGCACAACTACCTGCTGCTTCACTCGCAGGGCTTGTGCTACCGCGACATCTCTTTCGGCAACGCCTTCTTCGATCCGGACAACGGCGACGTGCTGATCGCCGACAACGACAACGTCTCGGTTGACGGCGGCGGCGTGCTCGGCGTGCTCGGGACGCCGCGCTTCATGGCCCCGGAGGTGGTGCGCGGCGACGCGCTGCCGAGCACGCAGACGGATCTCTTCT
This sequence comes from Pyrinomonadaceae bacterium, assembly GCA_050748185.1. Classification (GTDB taxonomy): domain Bacteria; phylum Acidobacteriota; class Blastocatellia; order Pyrinomonadales; family Pyrinomonadaceae; genus JACCRA01. The sequence continues at coordinate 6,415 of JBOGOY010000073.1, read as the reverse complement.
CGCTCTCCGTGCTCATCTTCTACATGCTGACGGTCGCGCACCCGCTCGAAGGCCGCCGCGAGACCGAGATCAAATGCTTGGACCTGCCGGCGATGACCAAGCTCTACGGAGCCGAGCCGCTCTTCATCTTCGATCCGCAAGATTCGTCGAACGCGCCCGTCGCCGGCATCCACGACAACGCGCTCGCCTTCTGGCGCATCTACCCGCAGTTTTTGCGCGACCTGTTCACGCGGGCCTTTACCGCCGGCTTGCTCGATCCGCTGCACGGCCGCGTCCGTGAAAGCGAATGGCGCGCGGCCATGGTGCGGCTGCGCGACGCGATCTTTTACTGCCCGCATTGTTCGCTGGAAAACTTTTACGACGGCGAGGCGCTGAAGGCGCGTGGCGGCAACCCCGGCCTGTGCTGGTCCTGCGCCGCCGAGTTGCGTCTGCCGCCGCGCCTGCGCTTCGGCAAGTCAATCGTGATGCTCAACTACGACACGCAACTGTTCCCGCATCACACAGACGAACAGCGTCTGTACGACTTCTCGCAACCGGCGGCGGCCGTGGCGGCGCATCCCACGGACCCGCGGGTGTGGGGCCTCAAAAACTTGTCTCCGTACAAGTGGGTCGTCAACGTCGGCGACGGCGCGGTGCGCGACGTGGAACCCGGCCGCAACGTCACGCTCGCGGCGGGCACGAGGATTCAGTTCGGCCGGGCGGAAGGGGAAATCCGCGTCTAAAAATAAGCGAAGGGAGAAGCTGTAAGCACCTAGACAAAAGTAGTGCGGTCTGTAGTGCAGAAGCCCGCACGAAGTAAGGGCGCAAAAACACACTTACTTCGTGCGTGTTTCTGCAATCAAACTTTTGTTCAGGTGCTTATCTCGGATTTAACCTTCGCCTCGCCCTTGCCAATTGCTCGGCGACGTGCGGTGTTGTAAAACTTTTCCCAGCGCACAACTCAAACTTGCCTTGAACATCGACAGGAGCCACCGACTTTCGTGAGCAGACGATTCCCGCCCCCCGCCAAGCCACGCCCACTCGATGTTTTGTCACCAGAGACACTGCCCGTCGAGCGCCTCTTGGCGCGGGCCGGGTCGGCGGTCGCCCTGCGCGGGCGCAATTACTTCCGCCAGACGTGGCGCTTCCGCCTGCGGAGCCTCACGCCGCGAGAGGCGGTCGTCCGCGTGCAGGGCAGCCAGCGTTACGAAGTCGAGTTCATGCTCGACTCAGACGGCGTCGAAACCTACTGCGATTGCCCTTACGCCGACATGGACCCCGGCGTCGTCTGCAAGCACGCGGTCGCGGCGGCCCTCTTCCTGCGCGAACATCTGCGCCAGCACCGCCCGCAAGAGGCTTGGCAGGAGGTGTTGACGAAGGTCACTCGCAACACCGCTGCAACGGGCTCCGGGCGAAGCGCGGACGAAGCGGCGACGGCCGTCCTACTCTTCTTCAGTCTGCAAAAGCGCGGCCAGTCGTGGGCCGTCGTGCCTTACGTCGTCAACGCCGGCTTCTTCCCCGCGGAGGCGCGCGCCGACGCGGAAGCGGTCGCGCGCGTCGTCGCCGAGCGGCAACTCTCTTCGCAGGCCGTCAAGCTCGAATACTACGAACTGCAAGGCGGACGGCTCCGTCGCGGCTTCGCCAACGTGACGCGCGCACAGACCGCGCTGCTGAAAATGCTCTCCTCCTCCGGGCTCTATTACGGCAATTACTATGGCGGCGGAATCGACCTCGACGCGGCGCTCTCGCTGCTCGAAGGCGCGCCGCTCTACACGGGGACGGACAAGAACCCGCTCAAGCAACTGCTGCGCGTCTGGCCCGGCGTGGCGCGCGTCGAATTAGAGATGAAAACGGGCACCGAGGGCGTGACCTTGCGCCCGTTCGCGGTTCTCGGGGACCAGACGTGGCCGCTCGGCGAGCGCGAAACGAAGCTCGTCTCTTTCAACCCGCTATGGGCGCTCTCCGGCGCGGGCCTCTTTCAACTCGACGCCACGCACGAGACCTTCGCGCTGTTTCAGGAGACGCCCGAGATCGTCGTCCCGGCGGACGACGAGGGGCAGTTCCTTGAAAAGCATTTGGTCCCACTGGCCGAGCGGTTCCCTTTGCGCGGCGAAGAGGTCAGGTGGGAAAACTTGCGCGGCGCGGAGCCATCGCCCCGCCTCTATCTGACCGAAGAAAACAAGGAACTGCGCGCCGCCCTGCGTTTCGGCTACGGCGACTACGAAGTGAGCTACGACAAGGGGTCGCCGGTCGAGAGTATCCGCCGAGACACGGGGACGGGCGCGCTGGTGCGTGTCGAGCGCGAGCCCGTGCGGGAACAAGAGTGGCGCGAACGAATCGGCGCGGAGTTCGGCCTCAAGCGCGGCGCTGCCCCGGACGTCTTCCTGTTGCGGAGCAAGGTCCACCCCATCGACTTTCTGCTCAGACACGTCCCGAAACTGGCCTCGGCGGGGTTCGAGGTCTTCGGCGAGGAAGAGTTGAAGTCGGCGCGCGTCAACCGCAACCGCCCGACCATCTCTTTCAATGTCACGTCGGGGATCGACTGGTTCGACGTGCGGGCGGTGGTCCAGTTCGGCGATACCGAAGTGTTGCTCGCGGAGGTGCGCCGCGCCGTGCGCCGGCGAGAGCGCTTCGTCAAGTTGGCCGATGGGACGGTCGGCGAGATTCCGCCCGAATGGCTCGAACGCTACCGGCATCTCTTCGGCCTCGGCGCGGAGACGGGCGAGCACGGCGGCGAGGGCGGCGAGGGCGGCGACGCCCTCCGTTTCAACGCGCATCACGTCACGCTGCTGGACCAGTTGCTGACGGACGAGGGCGGCGCAGCAGCGCGCGTTGACGCCGAGTTTAAGCGGCGACGCGAGCGTCTGCGCGACTTCACCGGCATCAAACAGCAAAAGCCCCCGAAGCAATTCAACGGCGAGTTGCGACCCTACCAGCAGGCCGGCCTCGACTGGCTCTATTTCCTGCGCGAATACAACTTTGGCGGCTGTCTTGCCGACGACATGGGGACCGGCAAAACCGTGGTCACGCTCGCCTTCCTCCAGTCGCTTAAAGAGCGCGGGCAACTGAAGCGCGCCGCGCTGCTCGTCGTGCCCCGCTCGCTCGTCTTCAACTGGGAACGCGAAGCGCAACGCTTTGCGCCGCGCCTGCGCGTGCTGAACCACGCGGGCGCAGAGCGCGCCGGCGATGTCTCGGAGTTTGACGACTGCGATCTGGCGCTGACCACTTACGGCGTGTTGTTGCGCGACGTGGAGATGCTGGCGCACTACGAATTTGAGTACCTCATCCTCGACGAAGCGCAGGCCATCAAAAACCCGCTCGCAGAGACGGCTAAGGCCGCGCGCAGTTTGCGCGGCCGACACCGCTTGACGCTGACGGGCACGCCGGTCGAGAACAACACGCTCGAACTGTGGTCGCAGTTCGCCTTTCTCAACCCCGGACTGCTCGGCAGCGCCGACTACTTCCGCGAAGAGTTCGCTGGACCAATTGAGCGCAAAGGCGACGAGGGGGCGGCGCAGTTGCTACGGAAACTGGTCCATCCCTTCATCCTGCGGCGCACGAAGGATCAGGTGGCGAAGGAATTGCCGCCGCGCACCGAGCGCCTGATGCTCTGCGAGATGGAAGCGGCGCAGCGCCGCCTCTACGAAGAGAAGCGCGACTATTACCGGGCGCTGCTGCTCAAGCTGATTGAAGATGAAGGGATCGCGAAGGCGCGCTTCCGCGTGTTGGAAGGACTGCTCAGGCTGAGGCAGATTTGCAATCACCCGCGTCTGGTCGAGCCGCGCACCAAAGCCGGTTCGGCCAAGTTCGAGTTGCTTTTCGAGACGCTCGAGACGCTGCACGCAGAGGGACACAAGGCGCTCGTCTTCTCGCAGTTCGTTCAGATGTTGAAACTGGTCCAGACGGAACTAAAGCGGCGCAAGCTGCCCTTCGAGTATCTTGACGGCAAGACGAAAGACCGGCAGGGACGGGTGGACCAATTCCAGAGCGACCCGTCGATCCCGTTCTTCCTCATCAGCCTGAGGGCGGGCGGCGTCGGGTTGAACCTGACGGCGGCCGACTACGTGATTCACATCGATCCATGGTGGAACCCGGCGGTCGAGATGCAGGCCACCGACCGCACGCACCGCATCGGACAAGCGAAGCCGGTCTTCGTCTACAAGCTCATCGCCCGCGACTCGGTCGAGGAAAAGATCGTCGAGCTACAGGAGCGCAAGCGCGCCCTCGCCACCCAACTCATCACCACTGAAGGCGGCTTCTTCAAATCGCTCACCGCCGCCGACATCGGCGCTCTCTTTTCCTGACGGCCGGGGCCAGACGACCAGGCCATCCACGAGGCGCGGGCCTGACGGGCGGCGAGCGGCAGACAACTGTTTACAAAGAGTCGCGACTTTGCCAACATCAGTTCGCTTTTCAAAGCGCCCGCGCGCTCATCCGCGCGACCTGCTGAAGTCTCACGCATTTCTCACACAAGAGGAGCACATCCGCATGGGTCATCGAGGCGATCTCACCAGCCGCGTGTTGGAGTTGCAACTCAAGCTGCTTGAAGGGCGGCGCTCGCAACAGGAACTGGCCGCCCACTTCGGCGTCAATGGCAAGACCATCCGCCGCGACATCGAGGTTTTGTCGCGACTCCTCCCCGTGACGGAAGAGCGCGACGGGCGGCAGGTCTATTACCGCTTCAGCGAAGACCAGCGCTATGTCCAGCCTTCTTTCACCCCAGCGGAGATTGCCACGCTGCTGCTCGCGCAGGAATCGATCGCGGCGACGGGGCTGACGGCTATCGCCTCGCCCTTCGCCGCGCACGCCCGCTCGCTGCTCGACAAGGTGCGCCAGTCGCTCCCCTACTTCGTGCGCGGGCATCTCGGCGCGTTGGCCTCCGTGATCGGATCGGCCACGGCCCCGGCCAAAGACTTCTCGCCGCACGCGCGGGTGTTGGACCAACTGACCGATGCGGCCGTCGAGGGCCGGCGCGTCCGCGTTCGTTATTACACGCTCGTGCGCGACGCCGTGAGCGAACGCGACCTCGACCCCTATGCCGTCTATTTCGATCCGGACGGCGCGACGCTCAAGGTGATCGCCTACGACCACGTGAGCCGCAGCATCCGGCCTTTCGCCGTCGATCACATCCGGCACTTACGCCCAACCGGCGCGCGCTTCACTCGCCCGCCCGACTTTGACCTACGCGCTTACCTCGCCGACAACTGCTTCAACGGCATCCACGGCGCGCCGGTAACTGTGCGCCTACGGGCCTACGGCACGACCGCCCGCGTCTTTGCCGAGCGCACCTTTCATCACACACAACGCATCATCGAACGCACGTCCCGCACGGACACGGCAGCAGAAGAGACGACCGCCATCGAGATGCGCGTCGCTTCGGGCCGCGGCCTCGTCCGCTTCATCCTCAGTTGGGCACCCGATGTCGAAGTCCTGTCCCCGCCCGAACTCCGCCGCGAAGTCGCCGAGGCGCACCGCCGCGCCCTCGCCCGTCACGCGGACGATGACGACAACAAAAATTTTTCCCGCAAGGGCTGAACAAGCGGACCTTATCTGTCCGGTGTCGGTAGTACGCTGCGAGAGTGTCGAGGAGGAGAGAAATGGAAAAAGTCGAATCAGCCGATAATCTGTTCGTCTTCTGGGCCAAGCTTCTGCGGGGCCGCGTGACGCCCGAAACCGCGCAGACGTTTCACCCGTTGCTCTGTCATATGACAGATGTGGCGGAGGTGACGAGGTTGATGTGGCGCGAGACGCTCTCGCCAGCGGCGAGACGGCGGGCTCAGGCTGCACTCAATCTACCGGACGAAGAGGCCGCGGAAAGATGGATCGTCTTTTTCGCTGGTCTTCATGATTTGGGTAAGGCCGGGCCGGTTTTCACGCTGCAAGAAGCCGCGAGTCGCCTGAGCCAATTCTATCAGGGGCTGCCCGGCCCGCCTTTGCGAGCGGCGGACGCCTACCACGGGATCGTCACCGCTGCCGAGTTGCCGGAGATTTTGGCAGGCGAAGATTTTAGGCTCCCGCTTGAGGTCGCGCGTCGGGTCGCCGCTGCCGTCGGCGGGCATCACGGCACTATCCCAACGTCGGATCAGGTTAGTAAGGCGGCCGACGCGGCGGGAGGAATTAAGTGGAAGCGTATCCGGACGCGGATCGCGCGGGCGGTCGCCGACGCGCTCGAAGTCCCGCGCGCCCTCGTCCCGCGCACGCTCGATAATGCGGCGGCGATGTGGCTGGCCGGGCTCGTTTCAGTGGCTGACTGGATCGGATCGGACGAGCGTTTCTTCGAATACCGTGTGCGCCGTTTCAATGACTTGGGACGATTGGACCTGACCGAGTACCGCGCGCACGCAGCGACGCAAGCGCGCCTCGCCCTTTCACAACTCGGCTGGCTCGGCTGGCAACCGCGGAACGTACAGGCGTCCTTCGCCACGTTGTTTCCACA
>JBOGOY010000072.1:0-10075 GCA_050748185.1 Pyrinomonadaceae bacterium | reverse complement strand
CTACACGATCGGGAAGATTCTAGAGCTAAAGCAGGCTCTCGACGCTTACCAGAAGGCGCAGTCGAACTTGGAACGCGGGGCCTCCACCTCCGCACAAGCGACCAGCCGTTTCATCAACGAGTCGCGTCAACGAAACATCCCGATCGATGCCGACTTTTACAAGCGGATCGCGCAGAGTCAACTTTTTACGCTGCAACAGGGTGACAACAGGTATCTCGAATATTACCTCCAGCCGGAGCGACAAGACTGGTTCTCGCGAACGTTCACGCTCGGCGCTAACCCGTTCAGAAGGCACGTTGACGACTTAGACAGGGAAAGAGGAATTACAAAGGGCTGGATGGCCGGCGATCCTTTCTGGGTGCAGCGGGCTAAACAGTCTGGCTCGTTGCAGAAGGTCCGCGAAGAAGAATCAGGCGCGCGTCACATTCAGAGGAACGCGCCAGACCTCGGCATCCCGGAGGTCATGGCCGAATTTCGGAAGCAGCTCGCCGACCTCAATTTTCCCGAAGAGACTAAGGCGCGGCTCGAACGAATGCTCCAGCAAGCATTTCCTGACACTTACCAACGCGCCGTGCAGGTGGCCGTCGAGGAGATGCAGCGGCTGGGTCCGACAACCGGACAGACGGGCGAGGCATTTGAGCGACTGTTGAATCCGGTCAATAACCTCCAGCCATCATTCGGCCGCGCCGGAGACGCGGCTGCTCGCTTCGCTAACCGCATTAACGGGCTGCAAATCAACATCCCAGCACCCACTTACCTGCCGCCGAATCAGACACCCGGCGCTCCCCTTCCCCTCTTCGGCCCGAGACTCATTCCAAGCGATCCGGCTGTCCCGAAGAGCGCAAAAGGCAGTGTCGTCGAGCGCGACGGCCTCGCCGAGGTCCACCGGGGCAACGTCATCTTCCCTGCCAGCCTGTCACGACGCGCACCGGGGGACTGGTTGGAAACCTTCTCATCGCTTCGCTCATTCCCCGTGATGGAGGGCAGCAAATTCAATGTCTCCGCGGCTCAGCGCCCCGGCGCAGTGCAGGTTGCCGAGCCGAGCGCGATTAACTTGCCCGCGTCACTCGTGTTTGGTATCGAGCCGCTCTCGCTCAATATCACTCCGACTCTCTCCCCTACACGCCAAGCTGAAGAGTCCGCCTCGGGCTTCAGAGTCAGAGCCGCCAGCAAGACCAACCACATTGATAAATTAGAGGTAAACGTTAACGTGCCGGAAGGCTCCATGGCGGCGCAAGACCCTTACATGCTCAGTCGACTATTGAAGCACGAGATAGAAATCGGGATGGAGCGTGCCTGATGTCCACGCAGTTCGATGTGTTCGTGCTGGTCAATTTGGAGGGCGGCGACAGTTTCAGCTTCCGCCTCTTCCCTGAATTTATCGAGACGAGCCGACGTAGCAATTGGCGTCCGCAGGACACAACCATCGGCACGCAGCCGCTTTTTTACGGCAACCGCGAGCCGCGCCGCGTGGTGGTTGATGAGTTGTGGCTCGACAATACGGACATCGGCGAATCACTCACACAAGAAATCGAACGTCTCTTCACACTGCAGGACGAGACGCCGGAAAAGGGCCGGCCACCGGCCCTGCTGTCAGTCTGGGGCGACCGGCAGGAGCGTGTGGTGTTAGAGGAAGTGCGCGTCATCGAGCAACGATTCAATGAAGACGGCACGCCGATCCGCGCGCGCGTCAGCCTGACGCTCATCGAGGTGCAGGAGGAGCCGCCTCCGCCTCGGCCGGTCCGCGTCAACGCCGAATCGTCTTTTACGTTTTAGAAGGTTGGATGTGGGTCCAAAACTTATGTCGCACCATAAGAGAAATAGTCACTTGACTGACGCCGTATTGATCGGCCAGAGACTGCTGGCTTACCCGGCCCGGAATGTACTGAGCCCTAATGTCGTTCACCATTTGCTCGGTCAACTTTGCGTGGCCGTGACGCGAGCCGCGAGCGCCGTTGTACTCCCGCCTCTTTCTATAATGTTCGTCCCCGCGCTGAACTCGTTCGGGGAAGCGGCGAGTCCAGTGGTTATCGCCGCCAGCGGTTCGCATTCGATGTTTCATTCCTGTCAACGGAGCAGTTTTACCTTTTAGAAATTCGACATGAGAAGTGTTTCCCCCTTCGAGCGCTACAGCGAACTGTCGCCGTCCACCGACGCCGGGCTACGCGACCACGTCTTCAATGTCTCGGAGACGATCACAGGGCTGGCGCACCTCTATTACGAAGACTGGCGAATGTGGCGCTTAATCGCCGACCGAAACGACCTCGTCGACGTGAGAAAGATCGCGCCGGGCACGCGGCTGCTAATACCTGAGCAGCCGCTTGAGAAGGGGAGGTTTGAGTCGGCGTGATTCCGAGCAACCCCCATTGCGTTATTGAGGTGGATGGTGAGATGTACGACTCGTGGAAGGACGCAAGTCTTTTCGCCGGGTTGGAAGTGGATTTGACGACGAATGAGGCGTCCGTCGCCACTTGGCGAGTATTCGATCCCGATTTCCAGTTCCTTGACAAGTGGACCACTAACGACGGCATCGCCGTGTTGCCCGCCCGCGCGTGGCTCGGCTTTGGCGCAACCCTCGCCCTCGGCGAGCCGGTCTTTAAGGGGCTACTCGCGCGGGTTGAGCGGGGCGTCGCCACGTCAACCTTCCGCTTCTACGACACCGGATTCAAGATGCGCCAGTTCAAGCAGACCGAGTATCACCGAGGGCTGGACGACGTCGGTGTTATCGCCAAATTGGCGAAGCAGAACGGGCTCGAATTCGAAGGGCCGAGCCCGGCGCTCAAGCTCGACAAGCACAAGTCACTGATGCAGGACGAGCAAACCGACTGGGAACACGCGCTAGAGCGCGCGGAAGAGGCCGGCCTCGTACTCTACGTCCGCGGCGACACGCTCTTCGCCAAAGAACCGGCAAAGACAGGACAGCCGGTGCTAACGCTTTCTTACCGGCGGGATTTCGTGATGCGCGACGAATTCTCCCTGAGCTATAAGGTGCCGGAGAACCGCGAGGGGAGGCCGGCGAAGGTCGAGACACGAGGGAGGGGGCGCGGCGGGCGAAGGTTGCGCGGAAGCTCCACCGAACGACAGCGCGGCACCCGGCAGGTCGAGGTAAAGCGAGACCTGTCCATCAGCTCCAAACGTCACGCCGATCGCCGCGCGCAAGCTCGCTACGAACTACAAAGAGAACACGCTTTCAGTCACACCGTCAGCATTCTGCCGGCGTTCAAGGAGCGACGGCCCGACGTGCGTGACACGGTCGAACTGCTTCACCTCGGCGAGCTATTCAGCGGGCGTTATCTGTGTGACCGCGTAGTTCACAGGTTCGGGCCAGCTCAACTGACGACGGACCTAGACCTCTATCGAGACATCAAGGAGTGAACGTGGCGCGCAGCATACACAAGCTCATGTTAGGAGGCGGGCGCGACCAATCGCGCGATGACTGGATGGTTGCGGTCGAGGCAATCGTGGCAGACACGAACGACCCGGAGTCACAGCACCGCATCAAGGTGATCATCCCTGTGATTGACGAAAATCGCGTGCACAACGAATGGGTGACGGCCCTCGTTCCGTGGGTCGGGCCGGCCGGTTACGGGCCGGCCCACCTGCCCACGATCGGCACTGAGGTAGTGCTCTTCGGCCGGCTCGGTCAGAAACACAGTCTGTTTTATCTGAGCCGTTTTAACGAGGATTTCCTCGTCCCGGTTGAGTTCGCGGATGACTCACGCGGGCTTAAGTGCGATACGACATATCGGCTGCTCTGCGCCCGGCTGATTCAGGTGCTCAGCCAGACGCAGGTCTTCGTCCGGGGCGAGCAATGCGTGGACGTGCAGGGCGGTACAGCCGTTGACGTTGAAGCGCCGGACGTGCGGCTGCTCGGTGCCGGCGCTGTCGGCGTTCACGCGCAAGGCGCAAAGGTCGGGTTCCTCGGCGCCGGCCCCATCGCGCGCCAGTCGCTGCCGGGGCCGGCGACGGACGTAGGCTCGTGCATCGCGCTTGCGAATGCGATGCGCTCGCTACTGATTAATTTCGGATTCGCGCAGTAACCCGGAGGCGTTATGGCACTAGGTATGCAGTTGCAAGGCTCATGTCTGTCTTTGCCGGTTCGGCCAGACCAGCGCGGCACGCTGTCCACCCTGTCGGATCGGGTGAAGATTGTCGAGCAGTCGATCGTGTCGATTCTACGAACGCGGCAGGGCGAGCGCGTCATGCTCCCTGATTACGGCCTTCCCGATTATGTCTTCAGCGTCTTGGACGCTGGTTTTGTCCCGCGCCTCTCCTATTTCCTGAAACAGCAGATCGCCAGATACGAGCCGTTGGCGAGGGGTCTGCGTGTCACTCTCGGCGCGTTCAGGGACGGGACGTTCCAGTCGGGCTTCACCGCGGATCAGGGACGCGCGGCCATCATGATCGAGTTCAGTGTGCGCGGCTCGAACGTGCCCTACAACCTAGTTTACCCGACGCGAAAGCTCGTGGCCTTCGCGTCTGCTTAAAGGAGAGAGGTGGCTCTGTAATGAGTAATTTGATTGATCAGGGCTCGCTGGCGCGGATGTGCGAGGGGCGGCTCGGCGAGTTGACGGGAGAACACGGCCGGGTCATGCGCGAGCGCGAGCGACTGGCCGGCGAGATCGCCACGCGGGAAGATGCGCTGAAAGACTGTGACCGCCGGTTGTTTGAATTGCAGGGGCGGATCGGAGAGATACAGCAGTTCAAAGCTTCGGTTGTGAACGCTAAGCCGCTGTCGCAGGAACAGCCGGACAGCACCGCGAACTAATTTCTGAGGTGTACCGATGGGTGAACTTGTTTCGCCGCCGAATTTGGACATCAGGAGCGAGGAGTTGATCGCCGCGCAGGCTCTCTGGCGCGTCGTTACGACACCCACGCCGGCAGTAATCGATCACTATATCGGCGCGCTTCGTGAACTGCGGAAGCTGGCCGAGTCTGAGTCCAACGCGGCACCGCTCTGCCCTGAGTTGACGAACGTTAACCCGTCGTCGCCGCACACGGTTCTGCTCGAAGCGATGGCGTGGCTGATCGCTCTGCTGGGCCGCAAGGTCAACCTCCTGCCAGAGCGCGATGCGGTCGAGTTCGCCCGCCTGTTCAAAATAGAACTGCGCGAGGCGGCGGAGGCTACGGCGTCGCTTCGCTTCGTTGTCTCTGCCCCGGCAAACACTAGCGTTACCGTACCCGCCGGGACTGAGGTCAGCACCGAGGATGGTTCTATCACTTTCGCCACGGTATTCGATCTCGTCATCGTCCACCCGGCCACATCGGGAGACGCAACGGCACGGCGGGACGAGCCGGGAGTCGTCGTGTTGGCTCCGCACACCCTTACACGGCTTGATGATCCGGTTGCGTTTGTCACGGCCGTCACTAACCCGCAGGCGGTCGAATCCGGGTCTGCCCGCGAGACGCTACTTTCGGCGCTCCAACGGGCGCGCAACTACCAGCGACGCGCGGAGCGATTGGTCTCGGGCCGGGACATCGAGGACGCGATCCGCGAGGAGGCCATGGGCGGCACTGGCGTCGTCAGGGCTTTCCCGCTCGTACCGGACGGTGATTTCACTCGCCTGCAGGCCGGCCACACGACCGTCGTCGTGATGACGAGTCAGGGCAACGCCGTCAGCGACGCCACGAAGGCGGCCATTCGCATGCTGCTCGATCAAGCGATCGGCAGTCAGTTCATCTACCTGCGCGATCCGTCATTCGTTGATTTCAACGTGGCCGCCACGGTGCGACTGACAACGCTCGCGACGCAGGGTGTGGTGTTGTCCCGCATTGAGGCTGCGTTACGCGAGTTTTACGCGGCCTCTGAGGCGAACTTCGGCCGTCCGGTGCTGCGTTCGGAGATCATCGCGATCATCGAGGGCACGCCGGGCGTCGATCGCATCGTGCCGAGTGTTTCGGGTGAAATTCTGGCCGCGCCGCTCGCCGACGTGACAGTTGCTCCCTACCGGATTCCGCGCCTCGTGAGTGCTGATATTTCAGTCGTGTCGTAAAAATAGGAGGTAAATCTTGCCAGTCCCACTTGACCCTACTGCGGCGACGAGCGCCGCGCTGAAAGCGTATTACACCGCCGATTTTCTCTCTGGCTTAGCTGACGATGCTCCCATCACAGCTTGGGGGGACCAGTCAGGGACCGGCAACGATCTCGCCGAAGCTTCCAGCCCCCCGGTGATGAAAACCATCGCGGGCCAACGTGCTATCTACTTCGACGGCACTAATCAAATTGGGAAGCTTTCTCCGGTCAGCTACGCGCCAACCAGCTACACATGGTTTATTGCTTTCCGGCGCACCAATTCCCCGACGACTCCGAAATGCCTCGCGCATGTCGGCAACAATTTAGGTGGGAGAAGTCTTTACCTTCTCGGAAGCAATTCAGGAGCGGACGCGAACAAGCCTATCGTTTACGCTGCGGCAGTCGCGGAAAGCCCGATTGGTCCCACGCCCTCATTGCTCGACGCGCCAGAGCTTTTGACCATCGTTTACGACGGCCTGACTGGAACTTGGAGGTTTCGCACCAATGGCAATCTTGACGTAACTGAGGTGCGCCCCCAAGGGGCGCAGGATACAGCCAATAACGCCAGTGTCATTCTGGGGGCCAGAGGCAGCTATAACGGAGACGCGGGGACGCACGATAAATTTACGGGCTACCTCTATGCAGTCGCTATGTTTGATGGAGTTCTTAGCGACCTAGAGATAGAAAGAATTGAACAGTTTCTCGGAGATGCGAGCGGCATCAATATTGGGAACCCCGCGCCTCCTATGGTCAGCGCGGGTGGTGATAGGCTCGGGCAGAAAGACGGCGCGTCTATCACCTTAACAGGCACGGCAACCGCCGCTGCTGGTTCAAGCATCGCCTCAGTCCTTTGGACCCAAACTGCGGGAACGGCAGTCAGTCTATCAGGGGCTAATACTCTCACCCCGACTCTCACCGCGCCCTCCGATGGTTCGTACCATGCTCTCACTTTTCAACTTACCGCTAGCGGCTCAAACGGAGCGCAAGCCTCAGACTCAGTTTCCGTTTACGTGGTCCCCTCAGACTCCGATGATGTGCTGACCGGCGTGCCGGCTCAACTGCGGGCTATCATTGGTCGCCAATTGCGCCACGGCTCACCCAATAATCCCTACCCGTTTTTTGATGTCAACGCTGTGGACTTTGGTAAAGCCGCAGGGACCAACTTTCCTTCGTCGCTGGCAGGGCTATCCGGCGACGACTTGGAGAACCTTCACGGCTACTGGAATTACTACGACCAAGCCCGCGTGCAGCTAACCAATTACTACCGCACGGGAGACCCCCAATTTCTCACGCTGTTCCGAAAAATTGCTGACGTGTTCTACGAGTTTCTCGTGGATAAGTGGACAGATGCCAATAACCCATATGGCCTCTCCCCCCGAGGAGAAGCGCTACTTGGAATCATGGCCCGCGCGATTGATGAAGACCTCATCGCAGGGGTGAGCGGAACTTCCGCCAAGTGGGACTTGGTGCGGCAACATACTGCCCATCACTTTAATTTATGGGTCTGGTTACGTAAGGATTACCCTAACCTTTATTTCGGAGTTCGTGACGGCGGCTACGCACTGATGCACGCCGCGATTGCCTGCCAATCAATTCCAAATTCATACCCTAATACCCTCTCAGGCGGCGGCGCGACCATCTCCGACGGAGCCGCATGGCGGGCCGCGATGAAAGCGGAAGTTGAAACGGCAACCGCCGACTACTTCTTGCGACTCCAGTACCCGGACGGTTCTTGGAGGTGGGTGGACCCTGATGCGGACTGGTTCGACCCAGCCATGGACTCATCCCCTGTTGGCCCCGCGTATGGCGAGGTCTTGTTCCATGTTGGGTTACTGGTTGAGGCACTCTGCTACGTTCACGAGTTGACGAACGACGCAACTCTCAAAACAGAAATTGAGGCGGCGGTCATCGCCTTCGCAGACCACTTCTGGGAGGACGGGTATCGAGAGAATGACCTTGTGACCGACTATCCTCCAACGAAATGGCGCGGCACGCTTTATTCATTATTTCATGGTTGGCGGGCATACTACGGGATTGGGTGGACCTCTACCGTGTCAGGGGAACTGTCTAACACAGCAACGACGATTGCGGTGGTTGGAACTAACAATTTCCCAAGCTCAGGCATCATCACTATCAACGGAGTTGAGACCGTCACCTACACCGGGAAGACTCTCAGCAGCTTTACTGGAGTAACGCGAGGGACGAATGGGACGGCCGCCGTGCCGCACGCACATGGCTCGGAGATAAAGTTAGCGCAAACTCAGGGGACCACCCTGACTGCTGACATCAATGCCACCCAAACCAATATCCCAGTAGAGGACCAGACCAAAATTATGTTCTCTGGCAATGGGGTTGTTCGTATTGATTCTGAGGTTATCCGCTACCGAAATGCCGATAACCCGATACAACTAACGCAGTGCGACCGGGGCATGTTTGGGACAAGTGCTGCCTCCCATAGCAGTGGTACGGTGGTTTATGACGCGAGTAGAACCTCAACCGCTTTGACGGCCCCGCTTACTGCCTTAAACACGACCGCGAATGTTATTTCAACGGTGGGCTTTCCTTCGTCTGGAGCTTTCAAGGTTGGTAATGAGCAGATTCTTTACTCCGGGAAAACCGCCTCAACCCTGACCGGACTGACTCGGGGAAGCAGAGGCAGCACTGCTGCTCCACATGTGGCAGGGAGACCTGTGTTCTGTGAGATTGTGGCCCCCTCCATAGTCGGAGCAACGAAGGGCGACAGCAGCACTGGCAATGGAGACGTTAATCAAATTCGCAACGCCCGGCACAACCAGTGCACACTTCACCACGTCTTTGGTCAGGCGTACCGCTTCAGCGGAGAGCCCCGATTTCTGACCTATGGTGACGAAATGTTTGATGCATCATTTGGGAAAAGCGGGGGGACTAGAGCAGGGGGCTGGGACGGCTACTACGGCTTGATGGACTACCAAACGGATGGCAGGAGGGCAAAAGAATATAACGAAAACTATCGTGCCAGCGGCTATTATCTGGTTGATCGTCTCGGGGAGTCAGCGGCCAACCAGCAGCCTTCCGTGAGTCTGACGCTGCCGGCAAACGGCGCTGTCTTCACTCAGGGTCAGCAGATCAACCTGACGGCCTCGGCCAGCGATCCGGACGGCACGATCACCAAAGTCGAGTTTTACGACGGCCCGACGAAGATCGGTGAGGCCACTTCCTCTCCCTTCATACTCGCATGGTCCGGCGCTTCGGCGGGCCAGCACTCGTTGAAGGCGCGTGCGACAGATAATCAAGGGGCCACGGCTGAATCCACTGTCGCGACTATTCAAGTTACAGCCCAGAACAGTCTGCCTGCGGTAACGCTCACATCACCTGTGGCGGGCGCGCAGATTCGAGAGGGCAACACAATTACGCTGCGGGCGAACGCCTCAGACCCAGATGGCGCAATCTCGAAGGTCGAGTTTTTTGATGGAGACACAAAGCTCGGGCAAGACGCAGGCGCGCCATACTCGTTCGACTGGATCGGCGCGTCAGCAGGTATGCACACGCTTACGGCCCGTGCTCATGACGTCGATAACAACTATCGAGACAGCGTCCCTGTCTCCGTTACGGTGCTGCCTGCGCCACCAGCGCCTGTAAATCTTCGGGCAGTGCCCGGCGATAACCTCGTAACCTTGACTTGGGATTGAAGGGAGCACGTATGCCGAAGACCTACACTGTGAAAAGGGCTTACTCGCAGAACGGTCGCTACAACGTGATCGCCAGCGGACTGGTGGTGAAGGAGTTTGTGGACCAGACGGCGCGCAACAAACGCACCTACTTCTACGTCGTGATGGCGGCGGAGAGTGATCGCGAAAGCATGAACTCGGAGCAGGTGCAGGCGACCCCGAGGAGGTAAGGGGTGACGACTTATCGGGTCAAGCGAGGGCACTCTCCAGCCGGGCCTTTTACGGTAATCGCGGATGACTTGCTCGGCAGGATATTTATTGACACCTCGGCTGAGAACGGCATCGGGTACTGGTACATTGTCTGCGCTGTGAACGCTGCCGGGGCTGAAACTTGCAGTGCGTCCATCTATACCGT
>JBOGOY010000071.1:0-10106 GCA_050748185.1 Pyrinomonadaceae bacterium | reverse complement strand
CACGCCATACAATGCGTCTCGTTGAAGAAGCTTCCATCGAGCGCGGCGGACAATACAGCGGCCCCGCGTCTGAAGTCCTTCCCACGCGCTGATTTTTTTCCGAACTTTTCCTGAATGCGGTTATGAATAGCCGGCCCAAGCACTTATACGAGTTTGGCCCCTTCGTCCTGAACCCCGCCGAGCACACCTTGCTGCGCGACGGGCGACCCCTGCCGCTCAGGCCCAAGGTCTTCGACATGCTGCTCGTGCTGGTGGAGCGTCACAACCACCTGATCGAGAAGGACGAACTGATGAGTGCGGTGTGGCCGGAGCAGTACGTCGAGGAGGGAAACCTCAACAAGACCGTCTCGCTGCTGAGGCTCGCGCTCGGCGAGAGCGTTGACCGGGTCAGGTACATCGAAACCGTGCCGAAGCGCGGCTACCGCTTCGCCGCCGAGGTGCGGAAGGTGGGTGACAACGGCGACCCCGAGTTGGTCGTTGAGACGCACACCCGCGCGAGCCGCGTCGTCGAAGAAGAGATGGACGAGGGTGCGCCGGCGGCGGATGGCGGCGCGCGGGTCGGCGAGGCGGATGTGGTGGAGCCGACGAAGATGCCGTCGGACTTGGCCCGGCCTGCCGGCATAGCCGAACGACGGTTCAAAAGCAAGCAGGCGCACGCTCTGGCGTTGTCCGCCTCGGCAGTAGCCGTCATCATCGCGTTCGCCGCCTTCGCTTATTTCTTTTACCCCGCGAGAGGCAGCGAGACGATTGATTCGGTGGCCGTCTTGCCGTTCGTCAACGCGGGCGGTGACCCCAACACCGAATACCTTTCGGAAGGGATCAGCGACAGCATCATCAACAGCCTCTCGCGGCTGCCCAACCTGAAAGTCAACTCGCTCAACTCGGTCTTGCGTTACAAAGGCAAGCAGATAGACCCGCAGGCAGTCGGGCGCGAGTTGAACGTCCGGGCCGTGTTGATGGGCCGGATGGCACAACGAGGAGAGGATGTGACAATCAGCGCCGAGTTGGTGGACGTGAGAGACGACCGCCATCTATGGGGCGGGCAATACAACCGCAAGCAGTCGGACATCCTCATCGTGCAGGACGAGATCGCGCGGGAGATTACAGAAGGGTTGCGGCTGCGGCTCAGCGGCGAAGAGAAGAAGCTACTGGCTAAACAGCACACCGGGGACACAGAGGCTTATCTGCTTTACAGTTTGGGCAAATATTCCTCCCGCAAGATGACAAAAGAGGGATTTGAGAAAAGCATCGAATTTTTCGAGCAGGCAATCAAGATAGACCCGAACTACGCGCCGGCTTATGCCGGATTAGCCAGCACGTATCAGTTCATGATCTCGCGCGGCTTCGCGCCCCCGAAGGAGTCCGCGCAAAAGGTCGAGTGGGCGGCGCTCAAGGCGTTACAGCTTGATGACACGCTGGCCGAAGCTCATGCCTCTCTGGGAGCTCATAAATTCATTTATTTCGACTGGGCGGGGGCAGAGAAAGAGATCAAACGGGCGCTGGAGCTTGACCCGAATTCCGCTCAAGCTAACGAAGCGTATTCCGTCTATCTGAGGACCGTTAGGGGAGCGAATGAGGCCCTTCCGTATGCGATACGGGCTTGGGAACTGGACTCGATGCTTTACGCTTACGGCGGAGAGCCAGCCTTTCCTTACTTCCTTGCGCGCCAGTATGACAAAGCAATTGAGTTGTACCGGAAGAATCTAGAGAAAAAGCCAGATAATGCTCACGCGCACATTTTACTTGGGGAGGCTTATGTGGCGAAGGGGATGCCTGCGGAGGGCGTCGCGGAGATGCAGAAGGGCTTGGCCCTCGATGCGACTCTCGCTCAGACCCCGGAGCGGTGGGACCGCTACCCGCTGCTGGCCTACGCCTATGCGGCGGCAGGCCGGCGCGACGAGGCGCTGAAAATACTCGGCGAGCAACACAGACTGGCGAAGCAACGCTACGTCTCGCCCTATAACTTCGCGATCATCTATACGGGTCTCGGCGACAAAGATCGAGCCTTCGAGTGGCTGACAAAATGTGTCGAGCAACGCACGCTGATCATCTTTCACCTCAAGAGCCGACCGCTGTTCGATCCCCTGCGCTCAGACCCGCGTTACCGAGACCTGCTTCGGCGCATGAACCTTGAGCCGTGAGGGAAGTTGAGAGTTCATGCTTCAGCCTGCTGCTATCGTATCCAACAACCTAAAGGTTGAACTCTAAACTCTCCCAGCACAGTTGAGAGATTAAACCTTAGTTTGCGATTCGATAGCGACAACCTAAAGGTTGAACTCTGAACTGTGTAGGGAACGTTTAGAGTTCAACCTTTAGGTTGTGCTCTGTCGCTCGACTCGGATGTACGACTGGAGGCAAATGACAGCGCAGGAGCGGGCGCGGGCCTTGGAGTTTCGTCGCGCCCGCCATCTCCCGTGGCATTCTCCGCCACATCTGGACTTGCTGGGAACTCGTCAGTATCTGGTTTCGGCGGCCTGCTACGAGCACGCTGCAATAATTGGCGAGAACGCGGAGCGAATGACAGAGTGTGAGGAATCGTTGTTACAGATTTGCCGTCATCTCTGTCTGGCTATTTATGCTTGGTGCATCCTGCCGAATCATTACCATCTGTTGGTCAGGACCGACCGCATCAAGGAGTTGCGTCGCGAGTTGGGACAATTTCACGGGCGGTCCTCCTACGACTGGAATGGAGAAGACGGCGCGAGAGGCCGGAAGGCATGGCACAACTGCTTTGAGCGACCAATCAAATCGGATCGCCATTTCTGGGCGAGCTTAAACTACGTGCATCATAATCCAGTGCATCACGGGTATGTCCAGCATTGGCAAGACTGGCCTTGGTCAAGCGCGGGAGAGTTTCTGTCTCAAGTCGGACGCGAACGCGCAGCGGAGATTTGGAAGCAGTATCCGATTCTGGATTATAGGAAGAAATGGGACGTGTTTTAAAGTCAGAGTTGAAGCGTTGAACTCTCGACCGTGCCGGGAGAGTTCCGCAGTTCAAGCTTGCGGCTTATTGGATGCGATAACAGCAACCCAAAGGTTGAACTCTAAACTTTCCCGGCACAGTTCAGAGTTCAACCTTTAGGTTGTCGGTGTCGCGGGAAAACAACCTAAAGGTTGAACTCTGAACTATCCGATCTGAAGATTGAACTCTGAACTGTACCTCTGAACTTTGAACCGCTATGTGCAGGACACGAGCAAAGCTTCTCCTCATAATGTTGCTGGCAGTCGTCTCGGCCCGCGCTCAAACGCCGACCGGAATTATTGCCGGCGTGGTGAATGACGCCGCCGGTGCGCCCGTGCCCGCGGCGCGCCTCCGCCTCACCAATCTCGACAGCGGACTGACACGCAGTCTCGACACCTCCGCGGAAGGCGACTACAGCGCGGCGACGTTGCCTCCGGGTGTCTATCGGGTGACGGCGGAGGCAGCCGGGTTTAGTTTGCTGCAACGCACGGCCACCGTTGAGACGGGGACGACCACCACCGTCAATCTCACGCTGCAAGTCGGGGAAGTGCGCGAACGAGTGACGGTGGATACAGCCGCGCCGCTGGTGAACTACGAACACCATCAGGTGGGCGGCCTCGTCAGTCGCCAGCAGATCGAGAACCTGCCGCTCAACGGACGGAACTTCCTCGAACTGGCGAAATTGGAGCCGGGCGTCACGAACCCGGCCCGCCTCAACGACAATCGCGTCTTTGTTTCGTTTCTTGGCTCCGGTTTTCAGACGGTTCCGCGCGTGGGATATAGCCGGGTGACGGTGGACGGCGCGAGCATCACCATCCCCGGCAACGCAGGCGTGATCTTTCAGGTGTCGCAGGATGTCGTGCAAGAGTTTCAACTCTCGACCGTCAACTTCGATCTCTCGACCGGCCTCGCGAGCAACGGCGCGATCAATATCGTGACGCGCTCCGGCGGCAACGACTATCACGGCGACGGATTCTTCTTTTATCGAGATCAACACTTGGCCGCCTATCCCGGCCTCCGGCGGGACGCCGGCAACCCGCAGCCGTTCTTCCAGCGGCAACAGTCCGGCTTCCGCATGGGCGGCCCCATCCGACGCGAACGGGCCTTCTTCTTCGCCAGCTACGAGCGTCAAGACCAGCGCGGAGTCGCCTCGATTCAGCCGCGCACTTCTGAGTTCGCACACCTCGGGGGCATCTTTCCCAGCCCGTCCATCGGCGATCAGTTCAGCGCGCGCGCCGACGTGCGCCTCAATGCTAAGCACAACGCCTTCGTCCGGTACACGCACGACGACAATGGAGCTTTCGCCAACGCCTTCACGCCCACTAACCTGCCGTCGGGCTGGGTCCGCCGGACGAATCAAGCGGGTCAAGGACTCGTGGCGCTCACGAGCGTGTTGTCGTCCCGCGTCGTGAACGACTTCCGGTTCTCTTACTTCTTCGTCAACGTCTCTCAGAGGCGCGCGACCGCGGAAGATTGTCCCGGCTGTCTCGGCTTGGGCGCGCCGCGCATCACGATTCCCGACATCGGTCTCACGTTCGGAGATGGGGGCACGGTTTCGTTCGGCGGACGTCGCTACCAGTTGACCGATAGCCTCGTGTGGCAGAAAGGTAATCATCGCCTCCGCTTCGGCTTCGATTGGGAGCACGTCATCAACACAAATTCTGACGAAGGGGTGGCAACCCAGATCACTCTCTGGTCCCCCGGGCGAGTTCGGCAACTCAATCCGGCGATTCCCCTGCCGGCCTCGTTCACCACGCTGGACGATATTCTCCGGCTTCCCCTGCAAAGCTTCACGATCCCAACGTCGGCTCCGGCGTGGTTCCGTGGCGCGACTTTCGTCCGCATCGCGTCCTCGATCAATATCGTCTCTATGCCGGCGACACGTGGCGCGTCGGCCCACGCCTGACGTTGAACGCCGGCCTCGCGTGGTCTTACGAACCAAACGCCCTCAACCACGACCTCACCAAGCCCGCGCTCCTCGCCCCCGTTCTGGGGGCTGATGGGTTGCACGCGCCGGCTGTTCAGTTCGGCAACTTTTCCCCGACACTGGGCTTCGCGTGGATGGCGACCCGCGATGGTAAGACAGTGGTACGCGGGTGCGCGGGCCGCTACTTCGACCCGGCGGCCAGTAATCACTTCAACAACTTCAGAAACGAGCGCCTTCAGTTAGCGCCGCTCGGAGTCGGGCCTGTCAGCATACCCGGTTCGAGCATTTCGTCGCCGGGCGGCAGGTTAGAGTTCCTCCAGCGTCCGACGACGTTCACAGGCGCGCAACTTCTTTCCCTCCTGCCATCCTTGCGCGCCGATCTGCTGCGGACGCGCAAGCCGGACAACCGCGACTTCTCCGTTCGCAACCTCGACTTCACGAAGAGCGGCGCGAACCTCTATGACCCGTCCTACCGGACACCCTATGCCATCCATATCAATCTGGGCGTCCAGCGGGAACTTCCCGGCGGCATCGTCCTGAACGCCGACGTCGTCTGGAAGCGGTTCATCCACACGTTCATCAACGGGATCGACTACAACCGTTGGAACAGCGCCGGCGGGCCGGTGCTTCCTGCCTGCACCAATCAACAGAGGAACGACGTGACGGCGGTCTGCTCGAACGGAAACATCTATTTCGACACGACCATCGGGCGGGCGCGATACAAGGGGCTGCTCGTGCGCGCCGAGAGACGCTTTTCGGGGCGGGCGCAGTTCCTCGCCTCATACGCGCTGGGCAGCTATGTGGGAACCAACGGTACAGGAACCGGCACGAGTGAAGCTTCGAGCGGGCGCGTGTTCGGATTCAACAACGACGATTGGTTCGAGAACTACGGCCCGCTGCCCACGGACCTGCGCCACATCCTGAACCTCTCCGGCTTCGCGAACCTGCCGTGGCGGTTGCAAGTCGCCTTCAGCGTCTCCGCCTACAGCCGCCCACCGTTCTCGCCCTTCGTGAGCGGCATAGATTTCAACGGCGACGGCACGCGGGACGATCTGCTGCCGGGGACGCATGTGAATCAATTCAATCGCGGGCTGAATAAAGACGACTTGGTTCGGTTGATCGAACGCCACAACCGGGAGATCGCCGGCACGAGGCTGCCCAACGGCCAGCCCGCGCCGCGTCTGACGCTACCCGCCGATTATTCTTTCAACGACAGCTTCTTCACCCAAGACCTGCGCCTCAGCCGCACCTTCCCGCTCCGAAGCGAGCGTGTGCGGCTCGTCCTGTTCGGCGAAGTCTTCAATCTCTTCAACACTGCCAACCTGATTGGACACAGCAGCAACCTCAACGAGCCAGCCTCCTTCGGTCAGCCCGGCGCGCGCTTCACGCAGGTCTTTGGTTCCGGCGGCCCGCGTGCTTTTCAGTTGGGGGCGCGGGTCAGTTTTTGACTAGGCGCGGGCGACGAAGAGTTTGTTTGCGGCCGTCAACTACTCCTGAACTCACCACCAAGACACGAAGACACAAAAAGGCTTGAGCCTTAACCGCTCGGGCCTTGCCGTCTTTGCGGTTTTGATCCGCCCGGGCCTGAAAGAGACGGACCATCCAAGCTATAATCGACCCGTATCGTCACCTTTCAGCTTCGATGTCAACGGCCCGCATGAACCGTTGCCCCACATGCTCTCGCCTGTACGCGCACGACTCGCTGCGATTCTGCCGGCACGACGGCGCGTACCTGTGGGAAGACGCGCCGCCAGCCCCGGATGATGCGACGCGGCTTCTTGACGCCGAGACGCCGGGCAGCGAAGAGTTGCGGGCCGAGGAGTCGCCATCGTCCGACATCGAGCGGGAGCGCGCGACGACCTCTTCGTCGCTGACCGCACTGGTGTCGCCGCGGCGGCGTGCGCCGCGCAAAATCATTGACTCGCTGGCGGTGCTGCCGTTCGTCAACGAAAGCGGCGATCCGAGCGCCGAGTACCTGTGCGATGGGATCACCGAGAGCATTATCAACAGCTTGTCGCAACTGCCGAAGCTGCGCGTGCTACCGCGCAGCACCGTCTCGCGCTATCGCGGCAGAGAAATCGAGCCGCAGAGGATCGGGCGCGAACTCGGCGCGCGGGCGGTGCTCACGGGCCGCGTGCTTCAACTCGACGAATGGTTGATCGTCAAGGCAGAGTTGATCGACGTCGTACAAGACGCGCACCTGTGGGGCGAGCAGTACCGGCGCGAACTGACCGACATCTTCGCCCTGCAGGAAGAACTGTCACAAGACATCAGCCAGAAATTGCGCGTGAAGTTGAACGGTGAAGAGCGGCGGCGGCTCGGTAAACGCGACACCGAAAACACCAACGCTTACCATGCCTATCTCAGAGGCCGTCACTACGTGACGAGCAAGCGCACGGAAGATTGGATCAGGAAAGGCGTTGAGTGTTTTCAACAAGCCATCGATCTCGATCCGAACTACGCGCTGGCTTACGCCGGCCTCGCGGACGCTTACGCTTTTCTCGCCTCTTCGACCGGCGAGCGCCCGCCGCGCGAGGCCTATCCGAAGGCGAAGGCCGCCGCCGAAAAGGCGCTTGAGCTTGACGCCACTCTGGCCGAAGCGCACACCTCGCTCGGCTTCTTTCTGTTGTTGTACGACTGGGATTTTCCGGCGGCCGAGCGCGCGTTCAAGCGCGCCGTCAAGTTGAACCCGCGCTATGCGAACGCGCACGACGGCCTCGGCTTTTTCTATAAAGCGACAGGGCAGCACGAAAAGGCTCTGCGCGAGTGTGAGGAGACAACCAAGCTCGAACCGCTCTCGCCCTTCGCGGATTTGAGCCTCGGCTGGGGCCACTACTTCGCGCACCGTTACGAGCGCGCCGCCGAGCAGGGGCGCAGGGCACTCGAAATGGAACCGCGCTTCGCCTTCGCACACTGGCTGATCGGTGTCGCCCGCGCGCAGGCGGGGCAACCTGAAGCAGCCGTCGCCGCGCTTGAACAAGCGGTCGAGTCGTCTGGCGGCGGCCTCACTTTCCGCGCGCATCTCGGCTACGCCTACGCGCTGGCGGGCCGAAGCAAAGAAGCGCGTCACTTGCTGGCGGAGTTCGCAGAACTGGCGCGGGCAAAGTACGTGTCGGCTTATTACTTCGCGCTGATTCATTTGGGATTGGGCGAGCGCGATCAAATGTTCGATTATTTAGAGCAAGCCTGTGAAGAGCGGGTTGGTTTTCTCGCCTTCCTCAAGGTCGAGCCGATGTTCGATCCCGTCCGCGCCGAGTCGCACTTCGCGGAACTCTTACAGCGCATTGGTCCCACCTCTTAAAGCCTCTTATACCGAATTGCAATACCACCTGAGATTCGTCGAGCGGCGGGCTTGCCGCCTCCGCCATGCGAGCCGGCGGGCCGGCCCGCCTCTCAACGTCCGTCAAATCTCATTCTGTTAAGCAAGTCGGTATCAGTGCTGAGCGGGAAGAAAATCAGACGGTGCGTTGCTGGGGAACAGGCAAGCCGCTCTTAAACGACGACTGAGTTGGTGGGCTGGCGCGGGTCGAAGCGGATGGTGACGCATGCGCCGGGGGCGTAGCCATCCTGCCGCTGGCGCTGGCGGTCGTCGAGCGGCTGGGAGGACTGGTATTCGACGCCGGCGATCTCGTAGTGATAGAAGACTGAGGTGATGAGCCCCTGTTCGTCGGTCTGGATGTCGAGGATCGAGCCTTCCGTGACGCGGCCGTTGGTGAGCAAGCGCGCGCGGCGCGCGACCTCCGGGTCTTCCTTCTGCCGGCGGAAACGATCGAGTAGGCCCATGACTCGTGCGGGAAAGTGTTTAAGGCGTGCGCCTGTTGCCGTTTGTCGAGGCGGCGGAAACTTTAGTCTTCGCCGCCGGGGCGTTCGGCACAATGATGCCGTCGCGGATGGTGATGTCGTCTTCGGTGCCGAGCAGTTTGTCCGCGCCCGGCAGGATCAGGCGGTAGTTGGTGAAGGCCAGCCCCTCGGGTGTCGTGGCCGCCGCAATGCTGTCGGGCCGGGAGGCGTTGGTCTTGACGACTGAGGCGCGTCGCCCGGGCGCTTTGGCCGTCGCTTTCGGCAGCGACGCGATCGCCGACTCAGGCTCGTAGCCGCGCGGATCGATCAGTGTCAACACGCGCGCGACCGAGCCGTCCCGGTCAGGCAGCTTCAGCAAGTCTTTGGGCTCCGACGGGTAAGAGCCGTGTCGCCGCTGGTATTCGAGAAGGACGCCGTTCACCTCATGTCCGACGGCGTTCTTCGCCGCCTGCGCGGCCAGCCGGCGCTGGTGCAGGCGCGTCGGGATGGTGACGGCGACGAGCGCCGCGATGCCGACGGCGACGAGGCCCGACGACGCCAACCCGGCGCGCGCCATCCCCAGCCCAGCGAAGCGCGCCGGGTCACGCTCGACCGTCCTGAGGGCGCGCCAGCCCGCCCACAGCGCGGCGAGCGAGAGCGGCCAAGCCATCCACTTCAAGCGCCACGCCGCCGTCTCGGCCGCCACGACGAAGTCCCAAAATCCGAAAGCGAGCGGTTGTTTCTCGAAGAAGGCCGCGCCAGTGCTGCTTAAAAAAACGACGACGAGAAGCGCGCCGAGCGC
The DNA here is from genome assembly GCA_050748185.1 of Pyrinomonadaceae bacterium. GTDB lineage: Bacteria > Acidobacteriota > Blastocatellia > Pyrinomonadales > Pyrinomonadaceae > JACCRA01. Next base: position 635 of record JBOGOY010000071.1, on the reverse strand, counting down.
GCCGACAGCGAGCGCGCGCCCGTAAGAAGGCAGCATGAAATCGGGCTGCGCCAGCGGGGGGCCGATGGCGAATGCTCCGCACGCGCGGCAACTCTCCGTGCGAAGATCGCCGGTCAATTTTGCGCCGCAGCAGGGACAAATACTCAAAGGGAAGACCTCAAAAAATCAGAGTTAGTAAAAACTTGCCGCCGGCCCTTGATTCTCATTCGGTTCAATGCGAAGCGGGGGCTTCACTGGACATCTTCGGGGCGTTACGACGTTCCATGCTACCGGAAGCGTTGGCGGTGGCGGCTGTCATGGCTTCGGCCGTCTGCTCGCCGGCGTTCGCGCGGGGCGGATTAGATGCCCGCGCGGTCGGAACGTTCGCCGTCTCCGTCGGCCAGACCTCGCGCCACGTGTGGTACATCCGGTGCGCGAACGTCCAATAGGAACCGATGGCGAGCACCCACAACACCGCGGGCATCCGGTTGGCGAAGAAGTTGGTGGATTCCGGGTGCGTCGAGAGGGCGCCGATGATCAGCAGGACGACACGCTCGGGGCGGCGCAGAAAGCCGACGTCGCACTTCGGGATCAGGCTCTCGGCGCGCGCGCTGGTGTAACTGACGAGCACCGAGCCCATCAATCCGGCCCCGGCG
>JBOGOY010000070.1:0-10180 GCA_050748185.1 Pyrinomonadaceae bacterium | reverse complement strand
CTGTAGGAGAGGCCGTACTGGTCCATGAAACGACGGCGACGCGGCTCGGGTAACTCGGGCATTTGGGCGCGCACCTGCTCGACGAATTCGGCGGCGACGAGGAGCGGCGGCAGGTCTGGCTCGGGGAAGTAGCGGTAATCGTGCGCCTCTTCTTTCGAGCGCATCACGCGCGTCTCGTTCGCGCGCTCGTCCCACAGGCGCGTCTCCTGCTCGATGCGCCCGCCCGATTCGATCAAGTTGATCTGCCGCTCGATCTCGAACTCGATGGCCTTTTGCATGAACCGCACCGAGTTCAAATTCTTCAGTTCCACCTTGGTCCCAAACTTCTCCTCGCCGCGGCGGCGGACGGAGACGTTTGCCTCGCAGCGCAAGTTGCCCTTCTCCATGTCGGCCTCTGAGGCGCCGACCCACTGCAACGCGCGGCGGACGTGGTTGACGTAGTCGTAAGCCTCCCAAGACGTGCGAAAGTCCGGCTCGGTGACGATCTCGGCGAGCGGGGTGCCGGCGCGGTTGAGATCGACGTAAGAATAATGCTCCGTGTCGGGCAGTCCCTCATGGACGTTCTTGCCGGCGTCCTCTTCAAGGTGCAGGCGCGTGACGCGCACGGTCAGCGGACGCCACTCGTGCGCGTGGCCGCTCTCGTCGCGCAGGGCGGTCATGACCTCCAGCACGCCGCGCTCCGAGAAGGGCCGGTCGTACTGCGAGATTTGGTAGCCTTTCGGGAGGTCCGGGTAAAAGTAGTTCTTGCGCGCGAAGATCGAGCGCTCGTTGATTTGGAGTCCGAGGGCGAGCGCCGCGCGCGCGCCCAGTTCGACGACCCGCGAATTTAAGACGGGCAACGCGCCCGGCAGACCCAGACAGACGGGGCACGTGTTCTCGTTCGGATGGTCGCCGAAACGTGTCGAACACCCGCAGAAGATTTTCGTCTCGGTGTTGAGTTGCGCGTGAATCTCTAAGCCGATGTCGGATTCCCAGTTTTCTTTCATAGCAGTCGGAAGATCGTGATCAGATTGGATTTCAGTTGAGGGTCAGGGGCCGGAGTGTTACCGCCGAGGCGCGGAGATCACGCTAGGGGTCCGCCGAACGTTGGATTCTTTCCTCCGCGCACCTCAGCGCCGGCTCTGCGCCTCGCGGTTAATCATCTTTCCAGACATTCGACGGCGATGCTCTCTAAGCGATCGATTGTCAGCAAGCGACGTATTCGCTCACGCCGGAAACGCGATAGGGGGCCAGTCAGAAAACCTCGCGCCGAACGTCAGGGCCGCAGCCAGCCGGGGAGCGCGCCCGCGCGCCGGGCCTCTTCTTCGAGCACGCGCCAGCGTTCGTCGTAACCCGCCCGCGACGATTCAAGCGCGGACAGACGCCCCAACAATAGGTCACGGGTCGCGCCGTAATAATTAAACGGGGCCGTCAGCGCGAAGACGCCGACGGCGAATGCCCCCGGATGCGGCACGACGGCGCGCCGTCGGAGCGTGTCGCCGAAGTTGTGGCGGTTAAAGGTGACTTGGCCGCGCGTTTGGCCCCCGCCAAAGGTGATGCTGCGGCCCGATTGCATGCGGGCGCTTAAGACGGAGTTGTTTGCAATCAAGGCTCCGGCGCGCGGCGTCGTGATCGTCGGGGCGTGCGGATAACCGAACCCCGGACGCCCCACAAGAATCAACCCGGTCACAAACCCGTAGGATGGCGGCCCGGCAGTTTCGTTAAGAGCCGAGCGCACGTAAGCGATCTCGGCGTCGAGCGCGCGCAGTTCTTCGCGCAGGGCCGAGGCCCGCGCGCGCCAGTACGCTTCGGCTTGTCGCTGTTCCGCTTCGTACTCCCTTCCGCTCTCACGCAGCCCGCGGGCGATCTCTTCCGGTTCCGCCGTGAAAGGCGGAGGCAGGCCGAGTTCCATGCGCCGCCGCTCGTAAGCGCGCTCGCTCTCCAGCCGCACCCTTCTCGCGGATTCAAGCTCGCGGTTGGTCAAACTTTTGCTCGCGCGTTGCGCCGGGCTCAGGAGTTGTGGAGCGGCAAGTTGCTTGGAGCGCGCGGCGCCGCGGCGGAGCAGGCCACCGGGCGCTTCGCCGTTAAGCCGCTCCGTGGCGGCGATGTCGATCTGCGAGAGTTGGAGTGTCACGTTGATGCCGGGCGCGGCTTCGTAGGTCAGCGTCGTGCCGGTGGCGGTGAAGCGATCTGGTATTTCGACTTTGCGACCGCCGCGCATCAACAAGGTGTAGGCCGGAGTCGCGGCGTTGAGGAGGCACATTATCGTCAACACGGCGCACCAACGTCCGAGGGCGACCTTCAACGTGTTTTTCATCCCTGCTTGTGAGTTGCTTTCGCACATATCAACACAAATATTTGATCTCGAATAGAAGACGCCGTCGGCCTTGTTGGCTTAATTTCAGGCGAGTATAGCACCCGCCTGTCTGTGCTCGAAACGCCCCTTTGCAGTCGCGGCTGACGACAAAAAGCGAACCCGCATAGCGCTCAGGCGGCGTCACATCCAGCCGCTTCGCCGGCCCCCCGCCAGCTTGCGCCCCGCCTTACTCACCGTGCTGACTCACTAAATTTTACACCCTCCGCGGCAAGATTACTGAAGGGGGCGACGTTTGCCGCTCCCTGTTACGTCGAGTAAGATGCACGCTTCATTCACAAGAGCTGTTGCGAGTAATCAAGATTCAGATTCGAGGAGCCCGTCAAAGCATGATCAAGACCGTGGAGTGGACCAACGAAGGTGTACGCATGATCGATCAGCGACTGCTGCCGACTGAGGAGAAATATCTCGTGCTGCGCTCGTGCGAAGAGGTGGCCGACGCCATCAAGCAGATGGTGGTGCGCGGTGCGCCGGCCATCGGCGTCGCCGCCGCGTTGGGTCTTGCCGTCGGGCTCAAACAGGCCGTCGCCACTACCGTCGCCGATCTACAATACGACTTCGAACACATGTGTGACGTGATGAGTCGCACGCGCCCCACGGCCGTCAACCTCTTCTGGGGCATCGAGCGGATGCGCGACCGTTTCCGCCGCGCCGCCGCTGAGACGGAGGTCGTGGAAGAGATAAAACAAATGATGATCGACGAGGCGGTGAAGATACATGACGAAGACATCGCCTCGAACCGCCGGCTCGGTCGCTTCGGCGGCGAATTGATCCCCGACGGCGCGACTGTGTTGACGCACTGCAACGCGGGCGCGCTCGCCACCGCCGGCGACTACGGCACGGCACTCGGCGTCATCCGCGGCGCGCGCGATATGGGCAAGCGCATCGCCGTCATCGCCGACGAAACCCGCCCTTTCTTACAAGGCACGCGCCTGACCGCGTGGGAACTGGACAAAGACGAGATTCCGGTGACGATCATCACCGACAACATGGCGGGCCACGTAATGAAGCAGGGCAAGGTTGACGCGGTGGTGGTCGGCGCGGACCGCATCGCCGCCAACGGCGACACCGCCAACAAGATCGGCACCTACATGGTGGCGGTGCTGGCCCAGCGTCACGGCATTCCCTTCTACGTCGCCGCGCCCGTCTCCACCGTCGATCTCAACGTCCCCACAGGGGACCAGATTCCCATCGAAGAGCGCGACTCACGCGAAGTCACACACCTCCGCGAACAGCAACTCGCCCCCTCCGGCGTCGGGGTCCACAACCCCGCTTTCGATGTGACTCCGAATGATTTAATTGCAGCAATCATTACTGACCGGGGCGTGGCACGGCAGCCTTACACGGAGAACTTGAAACTTCTTGTGACAGGTGACAGTAGCGAAAAGGCGAACGGCTTAATGTGAACTTGCAAGGTCAGCATTTTTAGTTGCCTTGATCACTTCGCCACAGTTTGCTATCTGCCTTTTAACTGCCCGAAGATCGCGCCACAGCATTAACACGCTCGGCACTTTGTAATGTGGAAGGATGAAACACTCGTTGAGCATGACGAGAGGAGTGAAGATGATCAGTAGTAAACTCGGCCACTTTGTTAACAGGCTAACCAGAAGGAGAAGGACGAGGCCTTCCAGCAATTGCGAGGCGCGTTTTACGAGCGCCGTGTTAACTTCCTGATATTCGGCGAGCAGCCTTTCCTGCTCGTTTTCAAAAGCGACCCGCCGGCGCAGTTCGTGGCTCAGTTCTTCTTGAAGACTGTAACTGCTCACGCGCACTCCTCACCGGATCTGAAGCCTTACTCGTTATCACCCATCACTGCGCTTAGCGAACCGGCTCTGCTTCCACCACTCCAAAGTGTTCCTCAACCCCTCTTCAAGTCCGACCTGCGGTTCGTAGCCGAGCATCTCGCGGGCGCGGGTGATGTCGGCGAGGCTGTGGCGCACGTCGCCGACGCGCGGCTCGCGGTATTCGATCTGGGCGTCTGAGCGGTTGGTTAATTTCTTCAACGCCTCGGCCAGTTCGTTGAGTGTAATGCGCTCGCCGTTGGCGACGTTGATGACTTGGCCGACGGCGTGAGGAGATTCAGCGGCGCTCAGGTTTGCCTGCACGGCGTTGGCGACGTAGTTGAAATCGCGCGACTGTTCGCCGTCGCCGAAGATGACGGGATTAGCGCCGCCGGCGAGGGCCGCGATGAAGCGCGAGATGACGCCCGAATACTGCGAGCTGGGGTCTTGCCGCGGGCCGAAGATGTTGAAATAGCGGAGGCAAACCGTTTCCAGCTTGTAAGCGCGGGTGAAGACCTGACAGTAATACTCGCCGACGAGTTTGGCGACGGCGTAGGGGGAGAGCGGATCGGGGGCCATCGTCTCGACTTTCGGGAGCGTCGGCTGGTCCCCGTAGGCCGAACTGGAGGCGGCGTACACGACGCGCCGCACGCCGGCGTCGCGCGCGGCGAGCAGCAGGTCAAAGGTCGCGTCCACACAGGCCTCGTGCGTCGCCCGCGGGTCTTCGACCGAACGCGGCACGGAAGGGATGGCGGCCTCGTGGAAGACCACCTCGACGCCTGCCAGTGCGCGCCCGAGCGACGCTTGATCGTTGACGCTGCCACGCACGAAATCGAGGTCGCCGCCGCCGGCTCCGCCGATCTCTTCCAAGTTCTCTAAGTGCCCGGTGGAAAGGTCGTCAAGGACGCGCACCCGCGCGCCCTGCCTGAGCAGCGTCTCGGCGATGTGCGAGCCGATGAAGCCCGCGCCGCCGGTGACAAGAGCGATGCCAGAGAGAGCCATAACAGTTTCAGGTTTGAGGTTTCAGGTTTGAGGTCTCGGGCTCTGGGTTACGGAGGTGAGTTATTGGCTTTCTAACTTCAAACCTGAAACCTCAAACCTGAAACCATTCTTTTCTATCTACCGACGCCGGTATAAGAAAAGCCGAGTTCGCGCATCGCCTCCGGCTCGTAGATGTTACGCAGATCGGCGATGTGCGGGGTCCGCATCAGTTCGCGCACGCGCTCCATGTTGAGCGCGCGAAACTGATTCCACTCGGTCACAAAGACGAGCAGGTCCGCGCCCGCCACGGCCTCGTACTCGTCGCGCGCGTAGGTAATGTCAGGCAAGACTTGGCGGGCCGACTCCATGGCCACCGGGTCGTAGGCGCGCACAGTGGCCCCACGCTCAACCAACGCGCGGATGATATTAACCGAGGGAGCCTCACGCATGTCGTCGGTCTCGGGCTTGAAAGAAAGTCCGAGCACGGCCACGCTCTTCCCCCTCGGATCGCCCGCGAGACTTTCGAGCTTCCGAATCATGCGCTCGCGCTGCCGCCGGTTAACCTCGATCACCGAATCCACAATCAGAGAGTCGCATTTGAACTGACGGGCGACGGAGACGAGCGCCCGCGTGTCTTTCGGGAAACAGGAACCCCCGTAGCCGGGGCCGGGGTGCAGGAACTTGCGCCCGATGCGATTGTCCATACCGATAGCGCGCGCCACATCATGGACGTCGCAGCCAATTTCGTCGCACAGGTTGGCGATCTCGTTGATAAATGAAATTTTAGTGGCGAGAAAGGCGTTGGCGGCGTACTTCGTCAGTTCGGCGGCTTCGAGCGAGGTGATGACGACCGGCGTCTCGATCAGGTAGAGCGGGCGGTAGAGGTCGCGCATGATGGCGACGGCTTCTTCGTCGCGGCTGCCGATGACGACGCGGTCGGGTCGCATGAAATCGTTGATGGCCGCGCCCTCACGCAGAAACTCCGGGTTGGAGACGATGCCAAAATTGTGACGCTTCTGCTGATGCTCGTGGATCAAGCGGCGCAGGTGCTCGCCGGTGCCGACTGGGACGGTGGACTTGGTGACGATCACCTTATAGCCGTTCATCGCCTCTGCGATCTGGCACGCGGCGTCTTCGATATAACGCAGATCGGCCGAGCCGTCTTCACGCGGGGGCGTGCCGACCGCAAGGAAAATGACGAGTGACTCTTCGACCGCGCTGTGCAGATCGGTGGTGAATTTCAGGCGGCCTGATTGGAGGTTCCGGGCGACGAGGTTGTCGAGCCCCGGCTCGTAAATCGGGATCCGGCCGTCGGAGAGGCTTTTAATCTTTTGCTCGTCAATATCAACGCACGTGACGTTGACGCCGAACTCGGCAAAGCAGGCTCCAGTCACAAGCCCGACATAACCGCTGCCAACAACCGCAATGTGCATCTTTCTATATCATGACGCCCCGGCAGGACGGGCGGGGCGGACCTTTTCTGAACTACTACCGACAGGCAAAAATATACGGGTCACACGGGAGTGGCAAGTCCGCGTGACCCGCATCTGGATATTTCGGTCTACTGTGCTGGAGAAGACCGCACAGCCTGAGGGATTGAACCCCCCGAAAGTTTTAGCGGCTCGGGCTGATGATTATCGGGTTGCCGCCGACGTTTGAATCAAACTCTTCGTCTTGGGTGCTGGCGATAACCGCGGCGGCCACGGCGCCACCTGCGGCCAGCAGAAGCGCCGCCAGAGCGCCGCCCGTCAGAGCCCCGAACGAAGGAGCCTGCGAGAGGCGGGTGCAGCGCGAGCCCGGCTGGGCCACGCCCGCAGTGGCGTCGGAACCGGCGGCCACCTGCTTCGACTCGCTACCGGCGCGGAGGTCAACGTTGCCACTCTGAGTGGCGACGCGCGTATCACCGCACTCGACGTCGACCGTGAACACGCTCGGCTGGTTGGCGTCGGCCACGACCGTGCCGTCTTTGGTCACGAGGCTGGCCGCCACGCCCGCGGACGTCGCCATCCGAACCCGCCCGGCGTCGAGTGTCCCGGTCACGTTGCTATCGCCGAAGCTGAGTTTGACGCTGGAGTTCGGCATCAACTCGACCCGGCCGAGTTTGCCGAGACTGACGACGGCGCTGGAATTCTGTGCCGTGGTAATGGTGCTGTCAGAGAAAACCGTCGCGCCGGAGATGGCATTCGTCCCGTTGACGGTGACGGTGCCGACCACCGACAATTCGCCTGACGGCCTTGCCTGTCCGGGCGCAGCCAGCACGGCCATCGAGTAGGTGCTCAAGATGGCGACTGACAGGCACAGCGAGGTGGCCATGCGGCTCCAAGTTCTGCTGCTCATTGTTCTCCTCCCGTAGACTGAACCAGTGTTTTAAGAGCGCAAAAGGCGGATTCTTCCGACTCGTCAGGAGACGGATGCAAAATTTTCTCGCCCAACCCGCCTCTACTTCCGCCTGCGCCCTTATGTAGTTGTCGAAAAAAGCAGGTCAGCGAGCCTCTGTGGGCTTGCTTTGACCTCGTTTTTTTACACAATTAAAGCCCTTGTGTCAACAAACATTTGCATGAAGTTGCGGCTTTTTTCTGCGCTTGGTACAGATCGGATGACAAACCGTCGCCGGATTCCCGACGACACGGGGCCACATTCGGGCCGGCCCGCTCAGTCAGCGACGCTCAAAGAGGTAAGCGCTCTCCAATAACCGGCCGCCCTGCGCGTCGGCGAAGGCGAACTGGCGGCGGCGCTTCTCGCCCCGACTGCTCACCGTATGGCTCCAGATGGCCGCCCCTGCAAAATCGCCGCGTTTGTTCAGGGCGTAAAAATTGACATCGATGTCTTTCAATTTCTCCAAATCGTTGCCGTACCGCGCGGCAATGAGCTTTAGAGCTTCGAGGCACGCTTGTTCAGGCGACGTCCCGCGCCGCATGTACTCGACGACCGTGCGCCCGCCGTTGATGTAAATAACCTCTTCGCCTCGGCCGGTCGATCCGGCCGCCCCGGTGTCGTTATCTACGTAAAGGCCGCAGCCGATGAGTGGCGAATCCCCCACCCGGCCCGGAATTTTCCACGCCAAGCCGCTCGTCGTCGTCACGCCGCTGATGTCCGACGCGCCGTCGAGCGCGAGACAGTTAATCGTCCCCGTCGGCGGCCGGCGCGCCACCTCGTCGGCCCACGCGAGTAATTCGTCGCGTCTTTGGGGATCGCCCCCGGCGTAGGCCTCGGCCAGTTGATAACTCGGGCGCAGCCCTTCGGCGGCGAGTTTTTTTTGCCCGGCGGGCGAGGCCGGCGCGGGCTTGAAAGGACTCGGACCCCACTTGTCGTTTGGCGAAAGTGTCTCTTTCCAGCGCATCCACGCGATGCGTGACTCGTCGGTCAACAAACTCACGTCCTCGAAGCCGTGCGCGGTGGCGAATTCACGCGCGCCTTGCCCGACGATCAGAATGTGATCCGTGCGCTCAAGCACGGCCTTCGCCACTTTCGAAGGCTCGCGCACGCCGCGCAGTGAGGCGACTGCGCCGGCTCGTCTGGTCGGGCCGTGCATCACGCTGGCGTCGAGTTCGACATCGCAGCGCTCGTTCGGCAGCCCGCCGTAGCCGACCGAATTGTCTTTCGGATCGAGTTCGACGATGTTCACGCCGGCGATCACAGAGTCGAGCGTGTCGCTTCCGCCGCGCATCATCTCGACGGCTTTGGATACGGCCGCTACTCCGTTCCCGCTGGCGACGGCGATCGGCGGCGTCGCGCGCCGGGCGGCGGAAGCGGGCGCGTTCTGCTGACCTTCTCGGGCCGAGACTTCGGCGCGCGTGATAGAACCAAGCGCGGCCAAGCTCATCCCTGCGGCGGCGCTACCCAAAAAATTCCGGCGGCTCTCTTTTCGGCTCATAGGGCTCCTTCCAATCTGTGCAGGTGTGACAACGGAAACTGCGGCGTGTTGAAAGCAAGTTGGATTAATGCGGCCGCATCCTACCAGAGGGCTTTATGGGGCGCAACGACTTTGCCGAACGATGAGTGACTTAACCACCGTCAGTCACTCAGACGCCGGGCCTCTCCCCATACGCCGGGCAGGGCTCGGAGTTTCTGCCCGAAGCTAAGATGTGCGCGTCTGTGAAAGACGTCGAAGTCGAGTCGTTCGATCTCTCCGAGGATGCGCGCGTAGAGGCGTGCGGCGAGCAGCACGGTGAATCGCGCGTCCCTTTCAAGCAAGGAGATGCCTTGCTCGGCTTCGGCGTATAGCGCGCGGGCACGATTGATTTGAAATCGCATCAACGCGCGGAAAGGCTCGACGACGATGCCACGTATCAGGTCTTCTTCCGTCACGCCGAATCGTCGCATCTCATCCCGCGGCAGATACACGCGGCCCATGCGGAGGTCTTCGCCGACATCGCGCAGGATATTCGTCAACTGCATCGCCAACCCGAGCGCTTCGGCGTAACGCAACGTCTCGGGGCGCTCGTAGCCGAAAATCTCGGAAGTCATTAGACCTACGACCGAGGCTACGCGATAACAATAGACACGCAACTCTTCCCACGTCTCGTACCGCTTCTGATACGTGTCCATCAGCACGCCGCGCATTAACTCCAAGGGCAACTCGGGCGCAATGCGGTAGCGCGTGAGCATGTCGCGCCAAGCGATCAGCACGGGTGAACTCACGCTCTCGCCCCTGTATGCAGCTTGAAGTTCCACCCGCCATTTTTCGACCGCCGCGCGCGCCCCCGCTTCATCCAACACGCCCGCTTCGTCAACTTCGTCGTCAACGTGGCGGCACAGCGCATAGACGGCGTAGATGGCCGGCCGCTTTTCGCGCGGCAGGAAGCGCGCGCTGAAGTAGAAACTCTTGGCGTGCCGTCGGGTGGTCTCGCGGCAATAGGAGTAGGCGCGCGCCAGTTCGACCGCGTCCGTCGTTGTGAGGCGCGTCGGAGCTTCGTCAAATGGTTTAACGTTCGCAGGCTGGCGCATCAGTGAACCGGGAAGGTGCGGGGGATTCGTTGGCTCGATTGTTTCATCCACCTTCGGAGACGAAGCCGCATAATTTCACGCGCCGCGTGCGCCGATGTAATCCGCCAGCGCGTAGAGC
>JBOGOY010000069.1:0-10209 GCA_050748185.1 Pyrinomonadaceae bacterium | reverse complement strand
TGCGCCGCATCATCCGCGCGGCGACGGCGAAGAATTGCGCGCGATTCTGCCAACGCGCGCGTTGCTGCTCGATGAGCTTCACGTAAGCCTCATTGACGAGGGCCGTCGGCTGCAACGTGTGGCCCGGCCGTTCGCGCCGCAGGTGGCGGGCGGCCATCTGGCGCAGTTCGCGCTCCACGATCGGCATCAGCGCATCGAGCGCGGCGCGGTCGCCGTCGCCCCAGCGCAACAGTAGTTGGGTGACGTTCTCGTTCATCAGATCGGTCGCTCGGGGCGCGACGGGTAGGCCTTCGCCGCCGGAATCGTTCGGGCCGGCGGAGGGAGACAGAGGGGACGCGCGGCGGGCCATCTTAGCATTTTTTTCAGGGTGCCTGAGGGAGTTTCCGTCGCCCGCCCGCGTCTGTCGATGAAGCGCGAAAACGGCCCGCCGTGGTAGCTGGCCGGCGCAAGCAAACGACATTCGCGCGGGAGGCTTTCGCCCCGTGACAAGGAGAATTCATGAAAAAAGAAATCTATCGCACGCTCTCAAGGTTGAGTTTGGTTTTGGTCGCCATCGTCTGTGCGGCAGCCGCGACGCAGGCGCAGACACCCGTGCACGTCGTCGCCGAGATTCCGTTCGCTTTCAACGTCGGCGACCGCGTGTTCCCCGCCGGGACTTACCAAATCGACCGACTGCTGCGCGACTCGAACAAGGCGCTGCTGGTGCGCGACCGCGACGGACGCATGGCGGTCAGCGCCGTGACGTTGGCGGTGCGAAAAGGTGGACAGCAGGCCGCAGCGCCGACGTTGATTTTCCGCCGCTACGGGGAGCATTACTTCCTCGCGCAGATTTTCATGGGCGGTGATAAGGACGGCCGCGAGTTGAGTCAGTCGCGCCTCGAACGCGGCGTCGCCCGCGACTTTAAGCGCGGCCGGGGCGGCGAGATTGGCGGTGGCGTCCGCGAGTCTGCCTTGGTCGAGATCACAGGGCGTTAAGAGTGGCGTCATGGCTCAGGGAGGGAAGACACTAAGCAGCCGCGGATCAGCGCAGATCAGCAAAGACATGGGTTTCATTCGCCTGTATCCGCGTCCATCCGCAGCTCATCTTCTCTGCTTGTCCCAATTAGCAAGACTGGAAGCGGATGTGAGAGGGCAAGCGGCGCGCGAATGATGAGACTAATTTGAGCGGGAGCCTGCGCCGGAGGAGTGTGCGGGACCGAAGCGCCGGCCGGTGAACTGCAAGCTTAAACTGAGCAACGGCTGCGCCCGCACGCGCCGCCGGTCTGTTAATCGCACGATCATCGGGCTCGGCTTCTGGCAACGCGAAAAAGCGGTTGCCGGTAGAGATTTTAGGCCATCGCCGCCAGCGTGTGGGCGAGCGAGCGGAACACGTCGCGCCCGTCCGATGAGCCGAGCAGGTCTTCGCAGGCCCGCTCCGGGTGCGGCATCAGCCCCAACACGTTGCGTTCGCGGTTGCAGAGGCCGGCGATGTTGGCGCGCGCGCCGTTCGGGTTGGCCTCGGCGGTGACGCGGCCCTCGGCGTCGCAATAGCGGAAGACGATGCGGTCTTCGCTTTCGAGTTCGGCGAGCGTCTGGTCGTCGCACACGTAGTTGCCCTCGGCGTGCGCGACCGGCAATCGCAATACGCGCCCGCGCTCCAATTCGGTGGTGAACGGCGTGTCGTTCGTCTCGACGCGGACGCGGACGTGATCGCAGACGAAGTGCAAATCGCGGTTGCGGATCAGCGCTCCCGGCAACAGCCCCGACTCGCAGAGAATTTGAAAGCCGTTGCAGATGCCGAGGACGAAGCCGCCGCGGTCGGCGAACTCTTTGACGCTCGCCATCACGGGCGAGAAGCGCGCAAGCGCCCCGGCACGCAGATAGTCGCCGTAGGAGAAGCCGCCGGGCAGAATCAGGGCGTCGTAATCGGACAAATCCGTGTCCCTGTGCCAGACGAAACTGACGGGCTGGCCGACGTGTTTCGAGATGACGTGGTAAGCGTCGTGATCGCAGTTGGAGCCGGGGAAGATGATGACGCCGAATTTCATGATGACTCGATCTCCACGCGGTAATCCTCGATAACCGGGTTCGACAAGACCTCGCGCGCCATCCGCTCGGCCGCCGCGCGCCCGGCCACTTGGTCCAGCGAATCGTCGAGCGCGATCTCGAAGTATTTGCCCTGCCGCACGTCGGCGATCCCCGCGTAGCCGAGCAACTCGACCGAGTGCTGGATGGCCTTGCCCTGCGGATCGAGGATGCCGGGTTTGAGTGTGACGTAAACTTTGGCTTTCATGTTGGTCCGTGGTCCGTGGTCCGCTGTGCCGGTTGCCCGACTTGAGCTTTCCATTTTCAGCCAATCTGTCACCGAGCCCAAACAACGGACTACTGGCAACGGCCGACGGACAGCTTTTCAGTCTGGAAAAACCCGCGCGAACACCGCGTCAACGTTCCGCAGGTAAGTGTCGAGCGCGAATACTTTTTCGACCTGCTCGCGCGGGACGCGCGCCGTGATCTCCGGGTCGGCGAGCACACGCTCGCGAAAACTCCCGCCCTCGTCCCACGTCTTCATCGCGTGGCGCTGGACCCACTCGTAGGCCTGCTCGCGCGAGACGCCCGCCTGTGTCAGCGCGAGCAGCAGTTGGCCGCTGAAGACGAGGCCGCGCGTCAGGTTCAAATTCTCCAGCATCCGCTCGGGATAAACCACGAGGTTGTCGATAAGCGATGCGGCCTTCGCCAGCATGTAGTCGAGCGCGATCGAGGCGTCGGGCAGCACGACCCGCTCGGCCGACGAATGCGAGATGTCGCGCTCATGCCAGAGGGCGACTGACTCGAGGCCCGCGATGGCATAGCCGCGTAAGAGGCGCGACATGCCGCAGAGCCGCTCCGAAAGGATCGGGTTGCGCTTGTGCGGCATCGCGCTCGATCCCTTCTGCCCTTGCTTAAATCGCTCCTCGGCCTCGCGCACCTCGGTTCGCTGCCAGTGGCGAACTTGCAGCGCGAACTTCTCGATGGACGCGCCGATGATTGCCACGGTGCACAGGTATTCGGCGTAGTTGTCGCGCTGGATGACCTGTGTGGAGACGGGGGCGGGCTTTAAGTTCAGATGCGCGCAGACTTTCTCTTCTACGGTCGGGTCGAGATGCGCGAACGCGCCGACCGCGCCGCTGATCTTGCCGACGGCGACGGCCGCGCGCGCGCGCAAGAGTCGTTCACGGTTGCGCCCCATCTCGTCGTACCAGAGGGCGAAGGCGAGACCGAAAGAGGTCGGTTCGGCGTGGACGCCGTGCGTGCGCCCGATCTGCGGCGTCTGCTTAAACTCGTAGGCGCGCCGCTTGAGGATTGCCAGCAGCACGTCGATGCGGGGTAGCAGCAGGTCGCAGGCGTCGCGCAGCAGCAGGGCGTTCGCGGTGTCCACCACGTCCGAGGAGGTCAGCCCGTAGTGGACGAAGCGCGCGGCGGCGCCAATCGATTCGGCGAGCGCGGTGGTGAACGCGATGACATCGTGATCGGTCGTCTGCTCGATCTCTTGAATGCGCTCGACCGTGAACGCGGCGCGCAACTTGATCTGGTCCAGCGCCTCCGCCGGAATGGTCCCCATCTCGGCGTGGACCTCGCAGACGGCCAACTCCACGTCGAGCCACTTCTGGAATTTATTCCGCTCTGACCAGAGCGCGCCCATCTCGGGCAAGGTGTAGCGGTTGATCATCTTGGGTGACAGGTGACAGGTGACAGGTGACAGGACAGACAAGTTTTTTCTTGTCACCTGTCACTCGTCACTTGTCACCGTTTTAAGGCGTCTGAATTGACAAAATACCTCGCCAACTTCCACCGCCCATCGCGCTCGACGATGGTGAAGGTTTCCATGCCGTTTGCGCGCTCGAAGCGCGTGTTGTAGGTGACGACGAGCGTGCGCGCGCCGCCAGCGTCGGCGGGCGATTGCTGTTCGCGTCCCGAGACCATCGTCCGGCTTTCGACCGTGCCGAGCGCGGCGCGCACGCGCTCCAGCGCCTGTCGGCTCTGCTCGGGAGTCGCGGCGGCGCGCCATTCGTCGGCGGCGTCCGCGTGGATTTCGTCGAAGCGGCCGGCGGCGACATCGGCGGTCGTGCGATCGATGATCGCCTGCGCCTCGGGCGGCAGCCCCGCGCGCCGCGGCTCGATGTTGCAGGCCGTAGCAAGCAGGAAAGACAAAAGGCAAAAGGCGAAAGACAAAGAGTAAGAAGGGTGAAACGGTGAAAAGGGTGAATGGCGAAACGGCAAGGCCGCGACCACACGAATCTCGTCAGCCGCTTTACCCTGTTTCCCCCTTTTACCGTTTACCCTCTTCGCCATTTCCTCTTTGTGACCCTCTTCTCACTGTTTCCCCTTCCGTCTCTACAACTCGATCCACGGCGTCGGCTCTTTCGGGTGCGAGAGCGTGATCTGCGTCGTCGTCTGGAACAGTCCGCCGCGCTCGCGCAGAGCCTCCTGCGCGGTGATCAGCGCGAGGTAGGGGTTGTTGGCGCGCTGCGAGAGGTGCGCGAGTACGACGTACCCGGCGGCGCCGTCGTAGCCATCGCGCAGCCACTCGGCCACATCCTCGTTCGAGAGGTGTCCGGTGCGCGACAAGATGCGCTGCTTCAACTCCCACGGGTACACGTCGCACGCTTTCAACATGTCTCGGTTGTGGTTCGATTCGATGACCACGGCCGCGCAGCCGCGCAGCCGCTCGCGGATGAGCGTCGTGACGTGGCCGAAGTCCATCAGCGTGGCGATCTTCACGCCGGCGTGCGTCGCGGTGAAGCCGAAGTTGTCCGCCGCGTCGTGTGGGACGGTGAAGGGATGGAAGTCGATCTCGCCGATGCGGAAGTCTTGACTCGAAGAGATTTCGACGACGCGGTCTCGCAAGGTTTCAGCGCGCTTGCGCGGCTCGTCCGAAGAGACGCCGCGCCGCTCGCCGACGTAGGCCTCGCGCGTCTCGCCGGAGATGTAAACCGGGCACGAGAGGCTCTTCAACAACACGCGCAGGCCGCCCGCATGATCTCCGTGTTCGTGCGTGACGATCACTCCGTCGATGCCGGCCACGTCCTCGCCGACGAGGGCGAGCCGTCGCGCCAACTCCCGCGTGCTCATCCCTGCGTCCACCAGCACGCGCGTCCGCCCCGCGCAGATGAGCACGGCGTTGCCGGTCGAGCCGCTGCCTAAAACCGTCAAACGCATAAGAGGACAGTGACGAGTGACGAGTGACGAGTGACGAGTCAAGACAGATTTTCTTGTCACCTGCCCCTCGTTACTCGTCACTGCACTTTTAAAGTTCGAGCCGCGCCCGGTTCACCTTAAAGCCGGTGAGCGCGCCGAGCGCGCCGAAGGCGAGGGTGTTGGTGGTAAAGCGCTCGCGGGCGACTCTTTGAATTTCTTCGGGCGTGACGGCTTCGAGCCGGGCGATGATCTCGTCGGGCGTAATGCGCCGCCCGTGGACGATCTCCTGTCGGGCGAGGGTGCCGGCGCGCGCGCTCGTGGATTCGAGCCCGAGCAGAATCGAAGCGACTGATTGGTCCTTCGCCAGTTGCAACTCTTCGTCGGAGACACGCTCGCTCAACACGCGGCGCAACTCCGCGAGCGCGAGGTCGAGCACTTCGCCGGCGCGTTCGGGCGAGGCGCCGGCATAGATCTGCAGGACGCCCGTGTCGGTGTAGCCGCTGGCGGCCGCGCCGACCGAGTAGGCAAGGCCGCGCTCTTCGCGGATCGACTGCCAGAGACGGCTCGACGTGCCGCCGCCAAGGACCGAGGCCAGCAAACTGGCGGCATAGCGATCCTCGTCGCGCGCGGAAGGCCACGGCGTCGCCAACACTAAATGAGCCTGCTCAAGCCCGCGTTTGCGACGGACGAAGACGGGCGCGGCGGCACGGGGCGGCGCGTCGGATGATGCAGGCATAGAAGGCTGATCTGTGTCCGGCAGGTTGGCGAAGGCTGCTTCGGCGAGCGCGACGATCTCTTCGTGCCGGACGTTGCCGGCGGCGGCGACGACGAGGTTGCGGGGCGCGTAGGCGTGCCGGTGGAAGCGCTCGGTCACGCCGCGCTCGAAAGAAGAGACGGTTTCGACCGTGCCTTCGATCGGGCGGCCCAAGGGGTGATCGGGAAAGTAGGCGGCGTTGAAGAGTTCGCCGAGCAGTTCTTCGGGCGAGTCTTCGACCATCTTGATTTCTTCGATGATGACCTTTTGCTCGCGCTCTAAATCTTCGGCGTCGAAGCGTGCGCCGGTCAGCAGGTCGGCGAGCAGATCGAAGGCCTGCGGCACGGCGGTGTCCACGACCTTGAGGGCGAAACCCGTCAACTCGTGCGTCGTGTAAGCGTCGAAATGGCCGCCCAGCCGGTCTGATTCGACGGCGATGTCGAGCGCGGTGCGTCGCCGGGTGCCTTTGAAAACGGCGTGCTCGATGAAGTGGCAGATGCCGTTTAGTTCCGGCGTCTCGTGGCGCGAGCCGCGCCTGATCCAGACGCCGATGGTGGCCGAGCGCAGGGAGGGCATGTGCTCGGTCAGGACGGTCGCGCCGTTTGAAAGTTTGGTTGAGCGAACCCCTTCGGACATGGCCGCTGAAACTGTGGATGCGGAAAAATTCTGCCGGCTGGTGATCTCTTTTTGCAGCACCCGGCATCGTAGCATGTGACTAAGACACGGGCAAACGAAGGAAAATGCGGAATGCGAAATGATGAATGATGAATGAAAACAGGCCTCAATGCCATGCTTCATTCATCATTTCGCATTCATCGTTTCTTGACAGGCTCTCTCGCGTTGGCGGAAAATGACGACACTTCGCTCGGGCAATTAGTGAACACGCTGAAGGGTGTGTGTAAGGCGTTCGCGTCCCGAGTCCTGATTTTGCTTAACTGTCTCCCCTCGCGCCGCGAAACTGAGTGGCCACCATGCAAAGTCACTGATGAGAACGCTCTCTCATGCCTTAAATGGCGGTGGGACGCTGCGGGAGGTTTTCGGTGCTATGAGAAATTTTGTGGGACGCATCGGTCTGACGTTGCTGCTGGCGCTCGCGCTCGGCGCGGGCCTCGCACCGCAGGCCTTCGGCGTTGGGGGTGGAAGCCCTCGCGGCCGCAGCCGCGGCCAACTCGGCACTGTGACCGGTTCGGTCGTGGATCACCGCGGCAAGCCTCTGGCCGGCGCCATCGTCAAGTTTCTTAAAGAAGGCGCGAGCGAAGTTTTTAAAGAGGCGCGCACCGCCGCGGACGGCAAGTTTACAGCGCGCCTCAGTCCCGGTCGTTACGTCCTGAGCGCCTTCGCCGAGGGCTTCGGCTCGATCAGCTTCAACGCCGTCCAGATCAAACCCTCCGAAGAACTCATTTACCGCTTCAACCTCGAACCTCTCGGGCAGGGCCGCACCGCGCCCGAGCGCCGCTCTGACCGCGACGATCCTAAGTGGCGCCTTCGCGCCAACCAGAGCCGGCGCTCTATTTATCAGGCGGACGAGGGGACCAGCGAAGTTGTTGAGTCGGCGGAAGCCGCTATCGCCGCCGCCGCACGTGAAGCAGCAGCAGACGGGCAGGAGCCCGAAGTGCTGTCGCCCGCGCGCGCTGGGCGGCAAGTTCGCGGAGTGGTCGAAACCTACGCCGCATCTTCGGCAAACCCGCGGACGCCCGGCTATTTCGGGACCAACTTTGCGGTCGCGGCGGCGGCGACCGACGATCTCGACATCATTCTCGCCGGCCAACTGACCTCAAACTCGCTGGGTCGCTTTGAGGCCACGGGGCGCTTTCGCGTCGGCGACCGCCACCGCCTGAGCGCCACGCTCGGCGGCGCAACGCTGCCGCTCCTCGGCAACGCGCACGGCGAAGGGCAGGGCGGCACGCTCAGCCAGTTGACGGTGCGCGCGGTTGACGAGTGGGTGGTGCGCGACGGCGTCGTGGTCGTCCTCGGGCTCGACTACTCGCGTTTCGTCGGTGGGCGACACCATGACGGCGCCTTCACGCCGCGACTCGGCTTTCAGTTCGAAGCCAACCCGCTGACGCGCTTCCACGTCGCCTACGCGCCCGAGAGCGAAGAGGCTGGCGGCGCACAGTCTGCGCTCAATCTCGAAGGCGGCTCTGCCATCGTCTTCCCCGAGTTGGACGGGCAGGCGGTGGCCTACGTGGACGGTCGCGCCGTGATGGAGCGCAGCCGCCGTCTCGAGTTCGGCGTCGAGCGCGTCCTCGACGAGAACTCGAGTGTCGAGGCGACAGCCTTCTTCGACACGACGGACGGGCGTGGGATCGGCCTGCTGAACGTGCCGCTGAATGCCTTCGCTACCGAGTCGGGCGCGGAACTCGTGCAGGTGGCGAACCAACACGGCGCGGCACGCGGCATCCGCGTTGTCTATGCGCGCCGGCTGGGCCAATTCCTTAAAGCCTCCGCCGGTTATGCGTTCGGGCGCGGCCAGCAACTGGCTCCGGAAGCGCTGGCTTCGGCTTCGCCCGACAAAATCTTCCGTGACGGCTTCTTTCAAACCGCCGCCGCGCAACTCGATGCCAGCTTCGACACGGGGACGCATGTCCGCACGGTCCTCAGGTTCTCGTCGCGCGCCGCCGTCTTCGCCATCGATCCCTTCGCCGGGCGACTCGCGGTCTTCGATCCGTCCCTCAGCATTTTAGTCACGCAAGATCTGCCGACGTTCGGTTTGCCGGTGCGCGCCGAGGCCGTCGTCGATGCGCGCAACCTGCTCGACGCGCAAGCGGACGATGGCGAGGCGCTGACGCTGCTGAACGGCGCACGCCGTATCGTGCGCGGAGGCATTTCAGTCAGGTTTTAAGCGGACGGCTACAGGCAAGAGGCCGGACGAGAGACGATAGACGATAGACCGTGGACAGAAGCCGTCGTAGGTTTAGTCCATCGTCAATGGTCCATTGTCGATCGTCCGCACCTTTTGCCTTTCGAGTTTTCAGTGGTATTCCGTGAATCTATACAGATTTCCAAAATATCGGATAAATCTAAAATCTCGGATGACAGCAGGTATTGCGGCATAAGGTGAGGGAGTAGCAGTTACCGGGCCTCGGAGCGTAAAGCCGCGCGTCAAAAAGGCGATATGGGTGGGGGTGTTAAAGGACAGTTCGGGGTGACGGTTCGGCTGACGACCTTGCGGTAGGTGGAACATTAATTGCTCTTTACTTGTCGATTTGTGGCTGAGGCGAGAGGGAGTTCAGACCGTCGTCGGGGTGAAGTCGGATGAAAAGGTCGGTGCTGACAACGTGGACTTGGGCGCTTTTGATCGCGGCGGCACTGCTCGTTGCGGCGGGCGCGCTCAATTTCGCACAGCGCTTGAGCTACGAGCCGCCCCTCACCGACGGCGTCCAGTGGTCGCAGGAAGGTAATAGTATCGTGGCGCGCGCCGTCGCGCCCGGCACGGCGGCCAGCCGCGGCGGCGTCTTCGGCATACAGCCCGGCGATAAACTGATCGCCGTCAGTCTCGACGAGACGCACGACGAGCCCGCCGTCTCGACCGCCGACGTACAGATTTACCTTGAAGAGTCGGGTAAGGGCGGCCACCTGCGTTACCTGATCGAGCGGCCGTCATCGATTGAAGAGACGCCTCCCACGTACTACTACGTTTACCTCGACAACCTGACGCGCATCTCCTCGCGCTCGACGCGCGACTACTACGTCAACTTCGTCGGCATCGTGTACCTGCTCGTCGGCCTCTTCGTTTTGTTCAAGCAGGGCGGGCGTGCCCCGTTCGTACTGCACTTTGCGGCCATCTGTCTCACAGCTTTCGTTTTCCACTGCTATAAACCGACCGGCTCTTACGAAGACCTCGACCGCGCGATCGCGTTCCTCGACGACGTGTCGCTGATCTTGTTCGCGCCGCTCTTTCTGCACTTCTGCGCGATCTACCCGGTGCGCCGCCACCTCTTCGAGCGCCGGCGCTGGTTGGCCGGTTTGATTTACCTGCCGGCCCTCGCGCTCGTCGTCATCACGGCACTCGTCGGCTTCGTGCCGGCGTCGAGCCTCGACTTCTCCGACGACTTTATCGCCACGCTCTACAAACTCGATCTCGCGCATCTGGTGGCGGGGCTCGCCGGCGGGGCCGCGCTGCTCGTCCGCCGCTTGTGGATCAGCCCGAGCGCGATCGTGCGCCAGCAGTTGAAGTGGGTGGTCTGGGGCTCGACCCTCGCGGTGACGCCGTTCACGCTGCTCTACGCCGTCGGTTTTCTGTTCGGCGAGGCGGCGGCCGACGCGCCGGCCGCGTCGCTCGAACGCTGGATGAGTAACGC